>NZ_JBEXFG010000053.1:28024-42561 GCF_040606675.1 Streptomyces sp. NPDC005393
GGGACGGGCTGCTGATACGGGCGTGGACCGCCGCGGGCGGGCACCCGCGCGGGTACGCCACAGTCACCACAGACGCCTCCGGGCGCGAAGCCCCGTAGGGACGGACGGCCCGAACAGCCGCTCAGCCGTGCGGCACCGGCGTCGCGTCAAGGGGCCCGTGGCCGTGCGGGGCGGGGCCCGCGGCGAGTTCCTTGGCGGCCTCGGTCAGGTCCTTGGCGGTGTCGATGGCCCGCCAGTACGCCCCGTGGGGAAGCGGAAAGCCCGCCAGCCGGCGCTCGCGCGCGAGGCGGGGGAACGTGGTGCGCTCGTGGTCGCCACGGTTCGGCAGCAGAGACGTGAAGGTGTCGGAGAAGACGTACACGCCCGCGTTGATGAGATACGGCGACGGCGGAGCCTCGATGAAGTCGAGGACATGCCCGAACTCGTCGGTCTCCACCGCGCCCCACGGAATGCGCGGGCGCGCGAGCGCGAGGGTCGCGACCGCGTCGCGCTCGCGGTGGAAGTCCGCCATGTCGCGGAGCGAGAAGCGGGTCCAGATGTCGCCGTTGGTGGCGTACCAGGGCCGGTCGGGGTGGGGGAGCGAGGCGGCGGCGAACTTCAGGCCGCCGCCGCGGCCCAGCGGTTCCTTCTCGACGACCGTCGTCACTCGCAGCGGCAGCTCCGCCGACTCCAGCCAGTCCTGGAGAACGGCGGCGAGGTGGCCGCAGGAGACCACGGCGTCGGTGACGCCCTCGGCGGCCAGCCAGGCCAGCTGATGGCCGATGATCGGGGTCCCGGTGCCCGGGATCTCGACCATCGGCTTGGGGCGGTCGTCGGTGTACGGACGCAGCCGCGAGCCCTGGCCGCCGGCCAGGACGACAGCTTGTGTGGGGCGCGCGTTCTGTGGGTGGTGGTGCCCGGCCCTGCGGTCGTCGTCATCGGTCATGAACCGCACCATATGCGGTGCCGGGACCGCCGCAGGACTGCCGCGGGACATCGCGGCCGGAGCGCGAGCCGGAGCCGGACTTGGACCCCGATCCCGACTCGGACCCGGACCCGGAGCGGGACCCGGACCCGGACCCCGACCCGGACCCGGAGCGGGACCCGGGACGCGGTCAGCGGTACGCCTGGGTGATACCGGACGCGAACGACGTGTCGCAGACGGGCCGGGCGTACGCCTGGGCCCGGCTCGCACCGCCGTACTTGGCCACCGCGGCGCGGCCGAGCGCACGGGCGATGGACGCGCAGTGCTTGGCGAGCGAGGGCCGTTCGTCCGTCGCCACCTGGAGGTGGGTGAGCGCGACGGCGGGGTCCTTCTCCTGGAGCTCGGCGAGCAGCCGGTCGCGCAGCAGCTCATGCGGGGCGCGGTGGCTGATATGGGTGGACGCCCGGTCGGAGGAGGCGGTCAGGACCTGCGACTCGGCGCTCGGAGAGGCCCATGGGACGCGGGTGACCGCGAGGGTCCCGGAGAGGACGAGGACGACAGGGAGGACGAAGGCGAGAGTTCTGCCGATGCGGCGGGCTGCGGTGTTCACGGGGGCGTTCCTCGCGGGTCGGTACGGATCGGTACAGGACTGCGTACGGGACTGCGGTACGCGGTGATCGTAGCGAGGAGCGACGATTTGGCGACATTCAGTCACCAGGCCGGGTGATGGAAAGTCATTCTCGGCGGTCGCCGTGTTGACGTACGGGGTCGAAATGACCGAAATGCCGGGGAATTTATCGACAACGCAACAACGCGAACAACGCCGCCCGTCCGCACGAAGCGGACGAACGGCGCCGTCGCGAACTCAGAGGCCCGCTCAGTCGCTGAGCCGCTCCCCGGTGGAGGTCGAGAAGACATGCGTCTCACCCGGCCGCGGCACCACGTGCAGCTGCGAGCCCTTCTCCGGCACCTGACGCCCGTTGACGCGTACGACCAGGTCCTTGACCTCGTCGCCGACCTCGGCGGTGCCGTAGACGTAGCCGTCGGCGCCGAGCTCCTCGACGACGTTGACGGTGACGGCGAGTCCGGCCGGGGCGTCGTCGGACGCCTTGGTCAGCGACTTGGCGGCGGCGCCGTTCTCCTCGACCACCTCGAAGTGCTCGGGCCGGACACCCACGGTGACCGTACGGTCGCCCCTGTCCGCCGCGGCGCTCAGTGCCTCACGCGAGACCGGGACCACGCTGTTGCCGAACTTCACACCGCCGTCGGTGATCGGCACCTCGACCAGGTTCATCGCCGGCGAGCCGATGAAGCCCGCGACGAAGAGGTTGTTCGGCCGGTCGTACATATTGCGCGGCGAGTCGATCTGCTGCAGCAGCCCGTCCTTCAGCACGGCCACCCGGTCGCCCATGGTCATGGCCTCGACCTGGTCGTGCGTGACGTACACCGTCGTAATCCCCAGCCGCCGCTGGAGGCTCGCGATCTGCGTACGGGTCTGCACCCGCAGCTTCGCGTCCAGGTTGGACAGCGGCTCGTCCATGAGGAACACCTGCGGCTCCCGCACGATCGCCCGCCCCATCGCCACCCGCTGCCGCTGACCACCGGACAGCGCCTTCGGCTTGCGCTCCAGGTACTCGGTGAGGTCCAGGATCTTCGCCGCGTCCTCGACCTTCTGCCGGATCTCCGTCTTGTTCACCCCGGCGATCTTGAGCGCGAAGCCCATGTTCTGGGCGACGGTCATGTGCGGGTACAGCGCGTAGTTCTGGAACACCATGGCGATGTCCCGGTCTTTCGGCGGCAGGTGCGTGACATCCCGATCCCCGATCCGGATCGTCCCGCCGTCGACGTCCTCCAGCCCCGCGAGCATCCGCAGCGACGTGGACTTCCCGCAGCCGGAGGGGCCGACGAGAACGAGGAATTCGCCATCCTCGATGGCGATGTCGAGCTGATCGACAGCGGGCTTCTCGGTGCCCGGGTACACCCGGGTCGCCTTGTCATACGTGACCGTGGCCATGGTGATCTGATCCCTTCACCGGCAGGAACGTGCCGGACGATCCGAGTAAAGGTGGGGTCTAGTCCACTCCGAGTGGATTGGCGTGACGCTATACCGGCAAGGGGCGCCGTGTCTCTAGCCGGCACCCGACAATTTCGAACGGATCACGCCCCCGACATGGGTACACTGCTGGGGACGCCGACTTAGCTCAGCTGGTAGAGCACCGCTCTTGTAAAGCGAAGGTCGTCGGTTCGAACCCGACAGTCGGCTCTGGCCCTGACCATGGGAAACGCCCTGGACGAAAGATCGTCCGGGGCGTTTGACATCCACGGCTGACATCGAGGGGGTAGTCCGGCGTTTGCGGCCGGACGGCGGTCCGGGAGACATATCGGTGACCGAGCAGCCCTCCGGACAGTGCGGCCCTGCCGCTCGGTATTCGCTGAGTGACATGCTGGGACTCGCGCCGGCGAAGGGGAGTTGGGCTCATGCGGTGGACCGTCCGTGGCGAACGGCAGATCTACAGCAACCCGTGGGTCAATTCGTCGAGGAGCAGGTACAGCAGGCCGACCAGGCTGCCGCTGCTGACGATCTCGCGGCGGTCGATCATCGCGGATCTCCGAGAGCGGGATCCACTCGATCCAGTCCGATTCGTTCGGCTGAGGGAAGATTATGCGACTATCTGAGTGGTTAGACGCTGGATGACGTTATGCGTCGATCCCCTTTGTGCACCGTTCACTACGGTGCCTGCCCTACCTGAGGGCGGAACAACGAAGGAGGACGCATGAAGAACGTCAAGAAGATCGCGGTGGTGGCCGTGGCCACCTGCGGAATCCTCTTCGCCGGCGCTGCCGGGGCCAGTGCTACGCCCGGTGACAACGGGGACGACATCCCTGTGATCAGCAACTTCAACCAGCTCGACTGGGAAGACTCGCCCTTCTGTGGCACCCAGATCAAGACCGAGAACTCCGAGCAAGAGTCGTCATGCCCGGTCGCGCACTTGGAGAACAGCCCTAACAGTACGGTCGTTATCATCAACGACTAGAGCATGTATGTGCTGATTCGGTAGATCGAGGCCGGTCGGTCGTGGCAGCCATCCCGGGGCCGACCGGGGATCGCCCATGTCCACCTCGGCAAGACCACGATCGGCGAACGCCTGCCCACCCGACGGGGGCGTGCTCATCCTGGCCCGGGACCGGGACCGCCTATGCGGGTAGACCTCGGGGGCGATTCGCATGGCGGTACGTCAATAACGGCTCACGCAGGGCCTGCTGAGATCAGGCCCTCCGTTCTCCGGCAGCCGAGGCCCCGGGTCCGTCGCCGTCGCCCGTGCCTCGACCTCGACGTCACCCCGCTGGAAGGGCACGGACCCGGTGGGCACGGCCGTCGCGGTCCATGCGACCGGTGCGCCCGGGACACAGGACACGGACGTGGAGTAGGAGTAGGTGGAACCGGCCGGCGCGGGCTCGGTCCAGGGGTAGATCTCGTTGCCGATGAAGCTGAGCAGTTCGTTGAAGACGGTGGACAGACCGGACTGGCGGTGGGACTGCACGATCAGCCCTACGGCGATGTCGTCGGCGTCGATGACCAGCGCGGTCTCGCCCGCGGCCAGCCGGGCGGCCGCCAGGTTCGCGGAGCTCTGTACGGCCGCCACCACGTTCGGGCGCGCTCCCGGCCAGGTACGGCTGTTCAGCAGCAGGAGCACCTTGATGACGTCGATATCAGGCGTCACTTCTTCCTGAGGCCGGTGCCGGTGAAGACCTTGGGGTTGTGGAGGTCGAGCAGCGGTTCCTTGACGCCGTCCTTGGAGGTGTCGGTCCAGGCGCGGTTTCCGGCCTTGACCAGCCGGTTGCGGATGGCGAGGACGTCGGCGCGGTTCTTCGGGTTGTGGGCGGCGGCCAGCCAGGCGGCGGCTCCGGCTACGTGAGGGGCGGCCTGGGAGGTGCCGCTGTAGTTGGAGTACCCGCCGTTCTTCCCGGTGGCCTGGATGCAGTCGCCGGGGGCGGCGATGTCGACGCCGCGGCCGAAGTTGCTGCCGCCGCCCTGGAGGTAGTTGGTCCACAGGGTGTCGTCGGTGTTCTTGTCCTTCTTGTTGCACCAGTCGTACGTGCCCCTGCCGCCGGGCTTGCCGTCCGCGTCGCTGAGGGCGGAGACGGTGATGGCGCCGGGGACGTTGGCGGGGGTCTGGTTCTTGACGTCGCGCTTGTCGTTGCCGGCCGAGACCACGACCACGACGCCCTTGGAGATGGCGCGGTCGATGGCGTCCTTGATGGCGTGCGAGGTGTCGTCGTAGCCGGCGCTTATGTTGGCGACTTCGATGGTGTTGGCGTGGGCGGTGACCCAGTCGAGGCCCGCGATCAGCTCGGAGCTGGTGCCCTTGCCCTCGTCGTTGAGGGTTTTGACCGCCCACAGCCGGGCGCCGGGGGCGACACCGGTGTAGCCGATCTTGTTGTCCAGTTCGCCGACGATGCCGGCGACGTTGCTGCCGTGGCCGTTCCCGTCCGCTCCGGCGTTGTCCACACACCTGAGGACGCCACTGCAGTTCACCCGGTGGATGACGTTGAGGTCCGGGTGGTTCCGGTCGATGCCGGTGTCCAGGATGGCGACGTCCACGTCGACCCGCTGGTCGACGCCGTCGCCGGCCTTCAGCTTGGCGTTGGCCGTGGCCTTGATCCGCCGGACGCCGGTGGGGAGCCGCTGTCCGTCGGCGTGTCCGGTGACGTCGCGCTCGACGTAGGCCACGGCGGGGTCGGCGCGGAGGGTGTCCACCGCTTCGGGGGTCAGTTCGGCCGAGAAGCCGTTCAGCGCCGAGTGGTACACGTGTCCGAGCTTGAGCCCGCCCAGGCCGTGTGCGACCTGGGTGGGGCGGGTCGCTTCGCCCTTGATCACCACGACGTAGTCGTCACGGGACGGGGCCTTCTCGCCCGGCATCGTGGCCCCGATGCCGGGCGTCACGCTGATGCCTGCCGCCGCAAGGGTCAAACCGGCAGTCACGGCCCTTCTTCTCACGGTTCCTCCTGGTGGGGGGAAGGTTGCTCAGAGGTTAAGCCTCTGTGGTGCTCAGTGATCAGCGGCTACGCCGCAGCCGGCGGCTCAGTCTGACCCGGCGCATCGCGGTCGACGGCTGCACGGGATGGCGGCCGGTGGCGGCGGAGATGGTGGTCCGGGTCGCCTCGGCGGCGGACCGCCGTACCAGCGGACCGCCGTACCAGCGGACCGCCGTACCAGCGGACCGCCGTACCAGCGGACCGCCGTACCAGCGGACCGCTGTACCAGCGGGTGATCTCGGTGACGGAGACCGGGCGGCGGACGGTGGGGGAGGTCACTGAGCGGCGGAGGGGTGAGCTCGCGCGGATCGTGGGCGCGATGCCGGTCGGCCGGTGGCACCATCTGATCGAGGCGCTGCGGACGTTCACCGGGGCGGGCTGCGAGCCGATCGTGGGAAGCGGCCGCGCCGTCTGGTGATCCGGGCCCGGCGGGCCGGGCGTGAAGTGCAGGGGAGGCGCGGCCGCTTCGCGGCCCACTTTGAGCACTCCAGACGAACGCAGTCACTCCATGTGATCAACGAGGGCCGTGCCCTCCTGCGTCGGTACCGTCAACACCCAGCCGTGAACAGCGCCCTCATCCCGCGATCCGAGAACGCACGCACCCTGCGCGGAATGGAGGGAGGGTGTCCGGTCTGGCGGGACACGTTGCCGACAATGCGGACCCGTTGCCGGGCGGGAGAGTGCGGGTTCCGGACAAGAGGGCGACTTTGCCGACCCTTGCCTTTTTAGGGGTGCGTTGACTGTCGTGTGCCGCTCGGACTAGCCTCGGCCCGGACTTGCGTGATGAAGCGCTTTCATTTTAAGGGTCAACCAATACTGGGTGGCGCACGCGGGGGACTCCGAACGGAAGAAACAGTTCGGCGGATCATGTCCGCCGAATGAACTCACACGGGGGTGAGTGGTGTGTCATCTGTCGTTCCCGAGTCGGCTTGTGGCGCCAGAGGGCGCGATATCGACCTGGGGCCGCCGGCCGGCATCGGCGAGGAATTCGATCAGGAACTCGCGGACGTGAGCGCCCTCCTGGCACCCACCGCGGTGCGCCGCCGCGACCGGCCGCACCGGGACGCACGGGTCGCCGTCATCGACGCGCAGGACACCACCGCGGCCATCGCGGCTCGACTGGTCGCCGATGCCACTACCCGCGTTGACGTGGTGCTCGCGGCCGGGCCCGGCTACTCCCGGGCCGTCCACCAGGCGCTCGCCGAGCGGCTGTCCGCAGCCGGCAGCGAGCGGCTCGCGGTGCGGCTGCTGTGCACCCCGGCCACGCTCGACTGGCGGTTCGTCAGGACGGACGCGGCCGAGGTCCGGGTCGAGACCCGGATCGCCCGGATCCCGGCGCTCGCCGCCGTCATCGCCGACCGTGAACACGCCCTGGTCTGCGCGGACTCGGCGGTCGGCCGCCGCCCCTCGTTGATCCGTTCCGGCGGGGTGATCCGGCCGCTGCTCGCGCTCTTCGACGGGGTTTGGCGGAGCGCCGCGGCGGCCGACCGCGTCGACTTCGGCGACAAGAACCGTACCGAGATCACCCAGCGGATTCTGGAGCGGCTGCGCGCCGGGGTCACCGACGATGTCGCCGCGCGTGAACTGTCCATGTCGGTGCGCACCTATCGGCGATATGTGGCCGAGATTATGGCCTCGTTAGGCGCCACCTCACGTTTCCAGGCCGGCGTACGCGCCGCTGAACTGGGGCTCTTGCTCACGCAATCCCCGCCGGCCGCCGCTGAGGAATAGCCGCTTTATCCGGTGGCCGATGGCAGCTTCATGAAGGCCCGTTGCCGGAAGCCGACGTCATGGCTAGAAATGACGAGGGGAATTCGGGCTCTCCGATCCGTACGGTGAATCACGGATTCCGCTCACGGGGAGGCACGCAGACGATGACCGTCGGCATCGACAGCAAGTGGTTCCGCAGGTACGGAACCGGGGGGACATCACGCAGGCGGCTGGTCTGCCTGCCCCACGCGGGAGGCTCCGCGAGCTTCTTCCACGGCTGGGGAACGGCGCTCACCGAAAGGGCGGACGCCGAAGGCGAGGGCATCCACACCGAGGGCGTCGAGGTGCTGGTCGCCCGCTACCCCGGCCGCCAGGAGCGGCTGGCGGAGCCGGCCATAGACCACCTCGACGCCCTCGCCGATGAGGTCACCGCCGCGCTGCTGCCCTTCGCGGACGTCCCGCTGACCCTCTTCGGCCACAGCATGGGCGCCTCGGTCGGCTACGAGGTGGCGCTGCGGCTGGAGAGCCGCCACCGCATCCGGCTGGAGGCGCTCTTCGTGTCGAGCCGCAAGCCGTCCCATGCCGTCACCCCCAAGGACACCTATCTGCACGGCGATCAGGCGCTGCTGGACGAGGTCCGGCGGCTGGGCGGCTCCGACACCGCGGTGCTGGACGACGTGGAGCTGCGGGAGCTCCTGCTGCCCGCGATCCGCGCCGACTTCAAGGCCGTGGGGACGTACGGACCCCGGCCGCCGGTCCCCGTGAGCTGCCCCGTCGTCGCCCACGTCGGGGACCGCGACCCCGGGATCACCGAGGCCGACATGCGGGCCTGGGCCGCGGTGGCCCCGGTCGGCTTCGGCCTCACGGTGCTGCCCGGCGACCACTTCTACCTGGTCCAGCAGCGGGACGCCGTCCTCCGCGCGCTGGCCGCACACCTCGGCTGAGGACTGACTGCCATGTCCATCGCGTCGGTAACCGTCACCACCCCGCCCCGGCTGGAAAGCGGGGTCGGCGTACTCGACAAGGCGTCGCTGCTGCTGAGCGTGTTGGAGGCGGGTCCGGCCACCCTGGCCACCCTCGTCTCCGTCACCGGCCTCAAGCGGCCCACCGTGCACCGGCTCGCGCTCGCCCTGGAGCGGCTGCGGCTGGTCGCCCGCGACGGCGAGGGACGCTTCGCGCTCGGCCCGCGCCTCGGGGACATGGCCGTCGAGGCCCGCCACGACCGGCTGTTGCGCTCCGCCGAGACCGTCCTCGGCGAGCTGCGCGACCGTACCGGCGCCAGCGCCCGGCTCTACCGGCGCCGGGGCCAACTGCGGGTCTGTGTGGCCGCCGCCGAGGCGCGCGGCAGCGGCGCCGACACCGTGCCCATCGGCAGCTCGTTCCCCATGAAGTCCGGCGCCGTCGCCCAGGTGCTGCTCGCCTGGGACGAGCCCGATCTGCTGTACGAGGGGCTGCGCGGCGCCCGGTTCAGCGCCTCGATGCTCTCCGGGGTCCGCCGCCGCGGCTGGGCCCAGAGCCTCGGCGGCTGGGAGCCCGCCATGGCCACCGTCTCCGCCCCGGTCCGCGGCCCCGGCGGCCGGGTGATCGCCGCGGTGTCGCTCTCCGGGCCGGTCAGCCGGCTGACCCGCCACCCCGGGCGGGAGTACGGATGTGACGCGATCGACGCGGCCATCCGACTCAGCGAGGTGTCAGGACACTGACGGGCACCGACGCGGCCGTGCTGTGCGGCCGTGCTGTGCGGTCGGGGGCCGGGGCCTGGCGTCGGGTCGGCTCATACCCGGGGAAAGCGGGACTGGAGGTCCCACACCACCGGGTTGTCGCCGAGGCCCTCGTGCAGATCGGTGAGGTCGGCGATCAGATCGTGCAGAAAGTCGCGCGCCTCGCGCCGCAGCGCCGCGTGGTTGAAGGTGAGGGGGGCTTCCTCGAGCGGTACCCAGTCGGCGGTGATGTCCACCCAGCCGAAGCGGCGCTCGAAGAGCATGCGGTCCGTCGACTCGGTGAAGTCCAGCTCCGCGTGGACCGCCGTCGCGGAGCGGCTGCCGCGCGGGTCGCGGTCGAGCCGTTCCACGATGTCGCACAGCGCCCAGGCGAAGTCGAGCACCGGCGCCCATCCCCAGGCTGTGGACAGCTCGCGGTCCGTCTTCGTATCGGCGATATAGACATCGCCGCAGAACAGATCGTGCCGCAGGGTGGGTACGTCCGCGCTCCGGTAGTCCATCTGCGGCGGATCCGGGAAGCGGCGGGAGAGGGAGTAGCCCAGGTCGATCACGTGGTCGATGGTGTCACGTGGCGGCCGGGGGGTGGGCGCCGGGCAGCACTGTGGGAGAGGGAGTAGCGCAGGTCGATCACGTGGTCGATGGTGTCGCGTGGCGGCCGGGGGGTGGGCGCCGGGCAGCACTGTGGGAGAGGGAGTAGCGCAGGTCGATCACGTGGTCGATGGTGTCGCGTGGCGGCCGGAGGGTGGGCGCCGGGCAGCACTGTGGGAGAGGGAGTAGCCCAGGTCGATCACGTGGTCGATGGTGTCACGTGGCGGCCGGGGGGTGGGCGCCGGGCAGCACTGTGGGAGAGGGAGTAGCGCAGGTCGATCACGTGGTCGATGGTGTCATGTGGCAGCCGGGGGGTGGGCGCCGGGCAGCACCGAGCCAGAGGGCCCCGGGCAGTGCGCCGGGCAGGGCGCCGGGCAGTACCCGGCGCCCTCCCTCCACGGACGGAGCCGAACCGTCCCGCTCAGTGCCCGCGAGCGATCCATTCGTCCAGGTGCGGGGCCTCGTCCCCGATGGTTGTCGTGTCGCCGTGCCCGGTGCGTACGACGGTCTGCGGCGGCAGCGCCAGCAGCCGTTCCCGGATGGACTCGATGATCGTCGGGAAGGACGAGTACGAGCGCCCGGTCGCGCCGGGGCCGCCCCGGAAGAGCGTGTCCCCGGAGAAGACCGTGGTCAGCGCCGGGGCGTGCAGGCAGACCGCGCCGGGGGAGTGGCCGGGGGTGTGCATCACGCGCAGCTGGGTGCCGGCGACGGTGAGCACGTCCCCGTCCGCGAGCGGCTTGTCCGGGGCGCGGTCCGGGTGGCACATCCGCCACAGCACCTCGTCGTCCGGGTGCAGCAGGATCGGCGCGCCGGTGCGGTCGGCGACGGCCGGGGCCGCGTCGATGTGGTCGTCGTGGCCGTGGGTGCAGATGATGCCGAGCAGCCGCCGGCCGCCGATGGCCTCGACGATCGCGTCCGCGTCGTGGGCGGCGTCGATGACGTACACCTCGCTGTCGTCGCCGACGAGCCAGACGTTGTTGTCCACCTCCCAGGTGCCGCCGTCGAGGGAGAAGGTGCCGGAGGTGACGAGGTGGTCGATGCGTACGGGCGGGGGTGTCATCACAGCGTCACCACCGAACGGAGTACCTCACCGCGCTGCATCTTGGCGAATGCCTCCTCGATGTCATCGAGCCCGATCGTCTCGCTGACGAACGCGTCGAGGTCCAGCCGCCCCTGCCGGTACAGATCGATCAGCATCGGGAAGTCGCGGGACGGCAGACAGTCGCCGTACCAGGACGACTTCAGGGCACCGCCGCGCCCGAAGACGTCGATCAGCGGCAGCTCCAGCTTCATCTCGGGGGTGGGGACGCCGACCAGAACGACGGTTCCGGCCAGGTCACGGGCGTAGAACGCCTGCTTGTACGTCTCGGGGCGGCCGACCGCCTCGATGACGACATCGGCGCCGTTGCCGTCGGTCAGCTCCCGGATGGCCTCGACGACATCGGTGCTCTTGCCGTTGACGGTGTGGGTGGCGCCCAGTGAGCGGGCCCACTCCAGCTTCCGGTCGTCCAGGTCCACCGCGATGATCTTCGTGGCCCCGGCCAGCCGGGCCCCGGTGACCGCGGCGCAGCCGACGCCGCCGCAGCCGATGACGGCGACCGAGTCGCCGCGCTCGACCGCGCCCGTGTTGATGGCGGCGCCGATGCCGGCCATCACCCCGCAGCCGAGGAGCCCGGCCGCGGCCGGGGAGGCTCCCGGGTCGACCTTCGTGCACTGCCCCGCCGCCACCAGCGTCTTCTCGGCGAACGCCCCGATGCCGAGCGCGGGCGTCAGCGCGGTGCCGTCGGTGAGGGTCATGGGCTGGGCCGCGTTGTGGGTGTTGAAGCAGTACCAGGGGCGGCCGCGGCGGCAGGCCCGGCACTGACCGCACACCGCCCGCCAGTTGAGGATCACGAAGTCGCCCGGGGCCACCTCGGTGACATTGTCGCCGACGGACTCCACGATGCCCGCCGCCTCATGGCCGAGCAGGAAGGGGAAGTCGTCATTGATACCGCCCTCCCGGTAGTGCAGATCGGTGTGGCAGACGCCGCACGCCTGGATGCGCACCACCGCCTCGCCGGGGCCGGGGTCCGGCACCACGATCGTCTCGATCCTGACCTGCTCGCCCTTGCCGGGGGCCACCACGCCGCGTACCTGTTGAGTCATGACAGCAGCGTAAGTGCGGATCAGCGGCCACGACAGGTACGACGGGGGATAACCGGAACGGGCCGCACCGGTTGAAGTGCTGGGTGGTGGGGGCGGGTGCGGCCGGCGGTTGTGCCGGAGGTGTCCGGAACGGGCCGCACTGGGGTCCCCCGGTGCGGCCCGTCACCGCGAGTGATGGGCTTACTTCACGTTGATCGCGGTCCAGGCGGCCGCCACCGCCTTGTACTCGGCGCTGGTCGACCCGTAGAGGTCGGCCGCCGCGCTGAGCGTGCCGGTGCGGGCCTGCGCGTACTTGGTGGTGGAGGTGAAGTACGTGGTCAGGGCCTTGTACCAGATCTTGACGGCCTTGTCCCGGCCGATGCCGGTGACGGTGGAGCCGTCATAGGTCGGGCTGTTGTAGCTCACGCCGTTGATGACCTTCGCGCCGCTGCCCTCGGACAGCAGGTAGAAGAAGTGGTTGGCGGGCCCGGAGGAGTAGTGGACGTCGATGGAGCCGAGCGAGGAGGACCAGTAGTCCTTGGAGGCACCGTCCTTGCTGGGCTTGTCCTGGTAGCGCAGCGGGGTGCCGTCGCCATTGATGTTGATCTTCTCGCCGATGAGGTAGTCACCGGGGTCCGCGGAGTTGCCCGAGTAGAACTCCACGGCGGTCGCGAAGATGTCGGAGGTGGCCTCGTTGAGGCCGCCGGACTCACCGCTGTAGTTCAGCTTGGCGGTGGCCGCGGTCACACCGTGGCTCATCTCGTGCCCGGCCACGTCGAGCGAGGTCAGCGGGTTGGCGTTGCCCGAGCCGTCACCGTAGGTCATGCAGAAGCAGGAGTCCTGCCAGAAGGCGTTGACGTAGCTGTTGCCGTAGTGGACGCGGGAGTACGAGCCCACGCCGTTGTTCTTGATGCCGTTGCGGCCCAGCACGTTCTTGTAGAAGTCCCAGGTCTCGGCGGCGCCGTAGTGCGCGTCGACGCCGGCGGTCTGGCGGCCGCCGCCCCATACGTCGTCGGCGTCGGTGAACAGCGTGCCGGTGCCCGAGCTGCCCTGGTTCAGGTCGTACGTCTTGTGGTTGCCGCGGGTGGAGTCGGTGAGGCTGTAGGTCGAGCCGCTCTTGGTAGTGCCGAGGGGCACCGTGCCGCTGTACTGACTGGTGCCGGTGCCGGTCTCGACGCCTTCCCACTGGCTGAGCTTCTTACCGGTGGTGGCGTCGGTGACGACGTGCAGCTCGCTCGGCGTGCCGTCCGCCTGCGTCCCGGTGACGACGGTCTCCCATGCCAGCACTGGCTTGCCGGTGGATACCCAGACCACCTTCCGCGGCGACTTGGCCTTCTGGCCACTGTCGGCCTTCAGCGCGGCCTTCAGCGCGCTCGTGGACGCGGCGGAGGCGGCCACCTTGGCGGTGGTGCTCGCCACGGCTATTCGGACGCCGGTGGACTTGGTGACGGAGCGCTTGCCGCTCGCCTTCTCGTGGACGACCAGGTCGCCGCCGAGGACGGGCAGCCCCGCGTAGGTGCGCTCATAGCGGGTGTGAACGGTCCCGTTCGCGTCCTTGATGACGTCGCGGACGAGAAGCTTCTCCTTGGCCCCGAGCCCGAGGGACTCTGCCTGCGCGGAGGCGTCCGTCTGTGCTGCCTTGATCGCGGTGGTGCGCTGCGCGGCGCTCAGCGGAAGCGCCATGGCGCCCGCCTCACGGGCGCGCTCCGGCTGGGCGCTGGCCTGGCCGGTCTGCACACCGACGACGACCATGGCGGCGGAGGCGATGAACGCCGCCGCGCGGACGGTCTTCTTGCGGGGGGAGGAAGCGATAGGTCTCACTCGATCTCCTTGCCTGGGGACCGCTGGGTTGCGGCCCTGTGTAGGGGTGCCGCGGACAGCCGTGGGTGGGCCGTCCGGTAGAGCAGGAGTGGTGCGTGAGGTGCCATGAGGTCGTTCCGTACGCGTACGGAACCAAGGCCCTTACTGCGGAGTCAGATGAGACGCGCAGCGGGCCGACCAGAGATTGTCATCGAACGACCCATTCGGACAGGTGAGTAACAAGAATTTGACATTCCGTTGTTCAAGTCAGGGCGGATTCGGTCACCTGTGGATGGTGAACGGCGCCCGGACGATGCCGACTTATCGCCTTATCCCATCCCGGTCATCGGGCGGCGGCGCGGGACACTCCGGGACGACCGCCCAGCTGGCGACCAGGGCGGATGACGAACCGGTGTGCCGCGCCACAGCCGACGAGAAGCGGGTGCGGTGGGCCGGTGGGCGCGGCGGGGCGGTGGTGCGGCTGGCCGGTGGGCGCGGTGGGGCGGTGGTGCGGCTGGTCGGTGGGCGCGGTTGGTCGGTGGTGCGGCTGGTCGGTGGGCGCGGTGGGCGCGGTGGGGCGGTGGTGCGGCTGGTCGGTGGGCGCGGTGGGGCGGTGGTGCGGCTGGTCGGTGGGCGCGGTGGGGCGGTGGTGCGGC
>NZ_JBEXFG010000054.1:0-41989 GCF_040606675.1 Streptomyces sp. NPDC005393
CCCGCAGCCCGCCCCAGCAGAATCCGCGAACTGTGCACCGCCCACGGCCTCGCAGCGGCCTGACCTCAACCAGCCGACTTCGCCAACGGAATCAGACCTACGCATTACGAGTGCACAGTGCCCAGGCCTCCACCTTCCACCACAGACCACGTCCTGCCTCACGGCAGTTGCAGAGCCGAGGGCGTAGAGCAACAGCGCCACGTCCCATCGATCTGAACCAGCCCAGAGGCGTCGCTCACCCCTCTGCTCTGGGACTTTTCAGGGACTTTCAACGCTGTCTGAGGGACTCCCGAGGGACTTTTCACCGCCTGCCGCGGCAAGCCCCCGAAAGACCGGAAAGAGCCTCCGACGCAGTTCAGAGGCCCTTTCCGAGGCAAAGCCGCAGGTAGCGGCAGACGAGTCGGGCTATACGCCGGGATCAGTCCGACATCCGAGCGTCCTCATCCCTCCAGCCCGTCCGGAGCCCCCGGCCCTCCCTCCTTGCGGCGTCGCGGCGTATGCCGCCGGTAGGGGCTGACCGTCGGTTCCTCTGCCGTCCAGAAGCGCCAGGGGACATCGTGAGCGCGGGAGATCCCGGTTCGAGGGCCGCTCATGATGCGGTCCGCCTGGACCGGGGCACCGCAGGCGATACGGACCCACGAGTGCGGGTCGCAGATGTCCGCGCCGTCGAGGGCTCGGGTGATGGCCAGTGCGTCGGCGAGCCGTCCGGGGCCCCTCGCGAGCTCCTTCTGGGAACGGGCGGCCGGGCGGCGCTCCGCAGCCGCGTCCTGGCCGACGATCACCTCTCCGGCTCGAACCAGGACCGCGTGCGACTCACCGTCCGTGCCGCAGACGAGATTAGCGGCGTGGTGCATCCCGTAGATCCAGTAGACGTAGAGATGACCGGGCGGACCGAACATCGAGGCGTTGCGGGGGGTCCGGCCCCGCCAGCCGTGGGAGGCCGGATCTTCCCCGCCCTCGTAGGCCTCGACCTCGGTGATACGCAAGGCCACCGTGACGCCGCCCTCCTGGGAGACGAGGACGCGGCCGAGGAGCTCCGGCGCGACGACGTGCGCGGGCCGGGAGAAGAACGAGCGAGGCAGAAGAGCGTCAGGATCGGGCATCGTCACATCATTTACCGGAGCTGACCCGCAGGGGCCTTACCTGAGATGATCATTTGCCGAGGGAGCACAGCCTGTCGGCCTGGAGGAACAGCCTTGGAACCGTCACTGCCGCGAGAGCCTGCGCACGTCCGGTACGCCCGGCATGCCGCCAAGCTGCACCAAGAGCAGGGAAGCGAGCCTGAGGTTCCGGCCGGGGCCAAGCGGATCACGCTCACGCCGAAGGTACAGAAGTACCTGCTCGCGCTCCTCGACGGGCGCACCGAACCGGAGGCGGACGCCTTGCGGCTTCTGCTGAACGCGAACAACGAGTCACCAACGGATGGAGAAAGCATATTCATGTTTCCGCATGGTGCTAACCGTAGGTGAAGTAGACATACGCATGACCCGGGGGGCCGAACATCACGGCGTTGCGCTCCGTGCGGCCCCGGTAGGCGTGGGAGCCGGGGTCGGCCGGGCCCGCGTACGCCTCGACCTCGGTCAGGCGCAATTCGATCGGTCCGTCCGGGGTACGGCGCACCAGGATGCGGCCGAGGAGATCGGGCGCGACGTCGAGGACGGGGCGGTCGAAGAACGCGCGGTCCAGCTGCGTACGGTCAGGTCCTGCTGTCACGCGGCCCGAGCGTAGTGGAACGGATATGAACCGGTGGTTGGAGTGGTACCGGTCCGCTGCCAGGGTAAGAGGCGACGGAACCGCCCACGGCTGTTTCGCGTTTCTAGGTGTCAACAGCGATCAACAAGCGATCGAGTCAAGACGCAGTCGCGTCCTTGAGAGGGAGAACATGGGCTTCAAGAAGCTGCTCGCGAGTCTGGGTGCCGGTGGCGCTTCGGTGGAGACGGTGCTGACCGAGGAGAACGTCGTCCCGGGCGGCATTGTGCAGGGCGAGGTCCGGATCCAGGGCGGCTCGGTCGCGCAGCAGATCGAGGGGATCTCCGTCGGCCTGCAGGCGCGGGTCGAGGTGGAGGGCAACGACCATGAGTACAAGCAGGACGTCGAGTTCACCAAGCAGCGGCTGGGCGGCGCGTTCGAGGTGCAGCCGGGTGCGGTGCACGCGGTCCAGTTCGGCCTGGAGATCCCGTGGGAGACCCCGGTCACCATGTTCCTGGGCCGTCATCTGTCCGGGATGAATGTGGGCGTGACGACGGAGCTGCAGATCGCGCGCGCGGTGGACTCGGGCGACCTGGACCCGGTCAATGTGCATCCGCTCCCCGCCCAGCAGGCGATTCTGGACGCCTTCGGCGCCCTAGGCTTCCGGTTCAAGAGCGCCGATCTGGAGCGCGGGCACATCCGCGGGACCCGGCAGCGGCTGCCCTTTTACCAGGAGATCGAGTTCCACGCGCCGCAGCAGTACCGCGGTCTCAACCAGGTGGAGCTGTCCTTCGTCGCGGATGACCGCGAGATGGATGTCGTCCTGGAGATGGACAAGAAGCCGGGGCTGTTCACCGAGGGCAGCGACACCTACCGCTCCTTCACGGTGAACCTGGCGTCCTTCCAGGACACCGACTGGGCCGCCTACTTGAACCAGTGGCTCGCCGAGGTCGGCGGCAAGCGCAACTGGTTCTGACGGTTCTGCAGCAGTGCCGCATTCCGCGTGGGGCGGGTGCCGAATGGGATTCGGCACCCGCCCCACGCGTCGTTATGCGTCGTCCTCGTCGTAGTGGACCGTCAGGGGCGTTCCGCGCGCCGACCAGTACGCGACGGCGTCGGCCAGGACGTCCGCGGCGATCGCGGCGGCCTCGGGCGCCGCCGCACGGAACGCCTCCCAGCCCCGGATGTGCAGCAGATAGCCGCCGGACTCGCCCCACCAGGACAGATCGATCAGACAGTCGGCCAGCGCGTCCCAGTTGTGGCCGAACCAGTCGGGCAGCTCCAGATCCCGGGCGCAGCGGTCGAGGAAGCCGGCCCGGTCCGACACTCCGTCGAGGCGCAGCGAGACGACGTGCCAGTCGGGGCCGGACGGGGCGGCGGGGTTCGGGCCGGTCATGGGCGCCATGGTGTCAGCCCGTCGTGCGCCGGTCTCGTTAGGCTGGCCGGGCAGCTGATCCACCGCGACCATGCAGGAGGTTTTCGACGTGTCCGAGCAGAACCGGCGCCCGCTGCCCCATGACTTCCATCCGCCGGTGCCGTCGTTCACGGTGGTGAGCGACGATGTGGAGCCGGGTGGCACCCTCGCGTCAGCCCAGGTGCATGCGGAGGGCAACACCTCTCCGCATCTGCGCTGGGAGGGCTTCCCGGACGGGACGAAGAGCTTCGCCGTCACATGCTTCGACCCGGACGCGCCGACGGGCAGCGGGTTCTGGCACTGGGTGCTGTTCGACATCCCGGCGACGGTCACCGAGCTGCCGGCCGGTGCGGGCAGCGGCGACTTCGCGGGGCTTCCTGAAGGCGCCGTGCATGTGCGCAACGACTACGGCACCCGTGACTTCGGCGGGGCCGCGCCGCCGCCCGGGGACGGTCCGCACCGCTATGTGTTCACGGTGTACGCGGTGGACTCGGAGAAGCTGGGCCCGGACGCCGAGGTGTCGCCCGCGGTGGTCGGCTTCAATCTGCGGTTCCACACGCTGGGGCGCGCCCAGCTGATCGGCGAGTACGAGGTGCCCGCCGCGGGCTGACGCCGCGAAATTACGTTGTCCTCGGCCGTGCTCCCGGCCAGAGTTGATCCCGGCCCGCCCGCGCCTGAGGCGGGCCGGGATACCGGGATGCGGGGGTGGTCGGGATGCGCGAGACGCTGGTTCTGAACGCGAGCTTCGAGCCGCTGGCGACGGTGGCGCTGCGGCGTGCCGTGGTGCTGGTCCTCCAGGACAAGGCCGTCGTCGAACACGCCCATCCGGGACTGCGGGTGCGGGCCGCCGATGTCGATCTGCCGGTGCCCCGGGTGATCCGGCTGTGCCGTTACGTACGGGTGCCGTTCCGACAACGTGCTCCCTGGTCGCGGCGCGGGGTGCTGGTCCGGGACCAGCACCGGTGCGCGTACTGCGGCCGCCGGGCGACGACCGTGGACCATGTGGTGCCGCGGTCGCGCGGGGGCGGGGACACCTGGCTGAACACGGTCGCCTCCTGCGCCGAGGACAACCACCGCAAGGCGGACCGGACTCCGGAGCAGGCTGGGATGCGCGTGCTCAAGGCGCCGTTCGAGCCGACGCCTTCGGATGCGCTGCTGCTGGCGCTGGGGGCGGCGGAGTGGGACGGGCTGCCGGAGTGGCTGGCACTGCCCGCCTGAGCCGGCCGGTCCGAGCCGGCTTCCTGGAGTCCGCTCCGCAGCCGTCGTTCAGTCGATCCTGGGCTGTTCGCGGCGCGGGGCGGGCTCCTTGCCGGTGGCGGCCGGGGTGCCGCCGCCGTTTCCGCCCGTCATCGGGCCGAAGTTGCCGAGGGCCCCGCCGAGGCCCTTGAGGGCGTCGCCGATCTCGCTGGGCACGATCCAGAGCTTGTTGGCGTCGCCCTCGGCGATCTTCGGCAGCATCTGCAGGTACTGGTACGAGAGCAGCTTCTGGTCCGGGTCTCCGGCGTGGATGGACTCGAAGACCGTACGGATCGCCTGGGCCTCGCCCTCGGCGCGCAGCGCGGCGGCCTTGGCGTCACCCTCGGCCCGGAGGATCGAGGACTGCTTCTCACCTTCGGCGCGCAGGATCTCGGACTGCCGGACACCCTCGGCCTGGAGGATCGCGGCGCGCTTGTCACGGTCGGCGCGCATCTGCTTCTCCATCGAGTCCTGGATGGAGGTCGGCGGCTCGATGGCCTTGAGCTCGACGCGGTTGACGCGGATGCCCCACTTGCCGGTGGCCTCGTCGAGGACGCCGCGCAGCGCGGCGTTGATCTCCTCGCGGGAGGTCAGGGTGCGCTCGAGGTCCATGCCACCGATGATGTTCCGCAGCGTGGTGACGGTCAGCTGCTCGATCGCCTGGATGTAGCTGGCGACTTCGTAGGTGGCGGCGCGGGCGTCGGTCACCTGGTAGTAGATGACGGTGTCGATGTTCACGACCAGGTTGTCCTGGGTGATCACCGGCTGCGGCGGGAACGGCACGACCTGCTCCCGGAGGTCGACTCGGTTGCGGATCGAGTCGATGAACGGGACGACGATGTTCAGGCCCGCGTTGAGGGTGCGCGTATAGCGTCCGAAGCGCTCCACGATGGCGGCACTGGCCTGCGGGATGACCTGGATCGTCTTGATCAGTGCGATGAAGACGAGCACCACCAGGATGATCAGGACGATGATGATCGGTTCCACAGCGGCTCCCCGTGCCCTTCATGCGGCGATTCTGGATGGTCGGGATGATCAGATCTGGCGGTTCCCGGAGCTGGAGTCTGTCAGATCCGCGGTCGAGTCCGCAGCTCAACCGGGCTCGCTCAGCTCCTCGTACGGCGTCTACATGACGACGGCTGTCGCACCGTCGATCTCCACCACGTCGACCTGCCGGCCCGGCTCGTACGCCTGGTCGGGGTCGAGCGAGCGTGCCGACCAGACCTCGCCGGCGAGTTTGATCCGGCCTGCGCCGCTGTGGTCGACGCGCTCGAGCACTACCGCCTGGCGGCCCTTCAGGGCGTCCACGCCGCTGCGCAGTTCGGGCTGCTGACGGCGGCTGCGGACCGCCATCGGCCGGACGACGGCGACCAGTGCGACCGAGACCGCGCAGAAGACGACGACCTGGAGCACGACGCCGCCGCCGAGCGCATCGGTGATGGCACCGGCGACCGCGCCGACCGCGACCATGCCGAATTCGGGCATCGCGGTCAGCACCAGCGGAATGCCCAGTCCTACGGCGGCGATGAGCCACCACACCCATGGATCCACATGGTCATGGTAGTTGCCGGGGTCCGCCGGGGACAGGGCACAGATCAATTGCCGGTGGCACGACCGGCGCAGGGGGCGGACGTCAGCCGAGTGGCAGGCCCTGGGCGGTCCAGCGGCCGCCGTTGTGCTCGACGATCAGCGGGAGTCCGAAGCAACGGGAGAGGTTACGGGAGGTCAGCTCGGTCTCGACGGGGCCGGCGGTGAGCACCTTGCCCTGGCGGATCATCAGAACGTGGGTGAACCCCGGGGGGATTTCCTCGACATGATGTGTCACCATGATCATCGAGGGGGCGTACGGGTCGCGGGCGAGCCGTCCGAGGCGGCGTACGAGGTCCTCCCGGCCGCCGAGGTCGAGTCCGGCCGCGGGCTCGTCGAGGAGCAGCAGTTCGGGGTCGGTCATCATCGCGCGGGCGATCAGGGTGCGCTTGCGCTCGCCTTCGGAGAGGGTGCCGAACTTGCGGTCGACGTACTCGGTCATGCCGAGGCGGTCGAGGAAGGCGCGGGCGCGGTTCTCGTCGACCGCGTCGTAGTTCTCCTGCCAGTGCGCGGTCATGCCGTACGCGGCGGTGAGGACCGTCTGCAGGACGGTCTGGGCGCGCGGCAGCTTCTCGGCCATGGCGATGCCGGCCATGCCGATGCGCGGGCGCAGCTCGAAGACATCGACGGCGCCGAGCCGCTCGCCGAGGATGCTGGCGGTTCCGGTGCTCGGGTAGAGGTAGCTGGAGGCGAGGTTGAGGAGGGTGGTCTTGCCGGCACCGTTGGGGCCGAGGATCACCCAGCGCTCCCCCTCCTTGATCGACCAGGAGACCTCGTCCACCAGAGCCCGACCGTCGCGGACTACGGATACGTCCACCAGCTCCAGAACCTCGCTCATGAGCGCGTTGTCTCCCATTGCAGTCTCGAGTGTCGCGTGCGCCTGTGGGCGCAGCCCCCAGAGGAAAACCTACGCCACGCGTTGTCGGTGCCAGTCCTTAGGCTGGTGCCATGCTCGATGAACCACGTTCAGGGCGCCTCGCGTCCTGGGGAAATGCCCTTCTTGCCGGACTTGTCTCTCCGGATGAGGCCGCGCTCCGCATCGCGGGTGAGGACGCCTCGCACCGGGTGGCCGGGCTTCCGGGGGAGTCCGGGCCGGTCGGTCTCACGCTGGCGCTCGGGCGGCTGCGGGCGCTCGGGGCCAAGGGGCTGCGGGTGGCGCTGCCGATAGCGGGGCACCCGCTGGGGCTGAGCGGTCCCCCGGAGTTCAACGCGCGGGCGCTCGACGCGGGCGAGGCGGTGATCGGGACGGGGGTCGCGCTCGGTCTGGTGCCCGGGGTGTCCGCGGTGGGGCCGGACGGTGATCAGCACATCGAGGTGGTGTGGCACTGTCTGGCGGTGCGGGAGGCGCCGCCCGCCGATGTGCCGTCGCTGAGCGAGGCGGAGCGGGAGCTGGCCGAGGCGCTGCGGGAGGCCACCGAGGTGCTGTCACGGCTGAATGTGGCCGGGGCGGGCCCGGTCGCGCAGGCGGCGCTGGAGGCATACCGGGCGCGGGCCGAGAGAGGGCGGGAGGTGCTCGCGCCGGGCTATCCGCCGCGGGCCATCCGGGTGCTGGAGCTGGCGCAGCGGGTGGGTGCGCTGATCGGTATCGCGTATGCGGCGGGCGGGGACGGCCTGGAGCACGGCGCGGCGGTGAGCGCCTCGGAGATCGCGGCGCGGGCCGAGGCGCTGCGGCCGGTGGAGCGCACCTCGCGGCGGGCGCAGGTGGCGGCCTACAACGCGTATGTAGAGGAGCGGGAGCGGGGCGGGTCCTGACCCCCGGGGGCACGGCTGGCGGGGCCGGAACCGGGGCCGGCCCCGGAGGCGGTGCCTCCGGGGCCGGCTGGTGAGGGGTCGCGTAGGGAGGGGAATGCTCAGTTGCTGCCGCAGGGAGTGCCAAGGGCCGGGTTCATCAGTCCGATGACGGTCACGGTGTTGCCGCATACGTTCACCGGCACATGGACGGGCGCCTGAACGTTGTTGCCCGACACGATCCCCGGGGACATCATGGCGCCGCCGTCGGCCTGGGACTGGGCCGAGGCAACTCCGGCACCGGTGACGGCGAGGCCACCGGCCGCGATCGTGATGGCCGCGAGCTTCTTGATGTTCTTCACTTCTCAAAACCCTTCATAGCGCGTCGCTGCGACGGACCGCCGCAGTACGCCGTGAAGAACGGTCCGGGGCGGGGCGAGTTGCGCTGTTCGGGTGACCAACACACGTTGGTGTGATTTCCCGCAGAAACGCTGTTCAGGCCCCAATCCCATGCCGTACTGCCCAGAGCGCGGCCTGGGTGCGGTCGGCGAGATCCAGTTTCATCAGGATGTTGGAGACATGCGTCTTGACCGTCTTCTCGGACAGCACGAGCGCGCGGGCGATCTCCCGGTTGGACCGGCCGTCCGCGATCAGCGCGAGCACCTCGCGCTCCCGCTCGGTGAGGGAGCCGCCGCGCCCCTGGCCGCCGCCCGACTCCTCCTGGGAGAGCAGCGCGAGGGCCACCTCGGGCTGGAGCAGCACATGCCCGGCGTGGACGGACCGGATGGCGCCCGCGAGGGCCTCGGGGTCCACGTCCTTGTAGACATAGCCCGCGGCGCCCGCGCGCAGGGCCGGGACGACGGTGCGCTTCTCGGTGAAGCTGGTGACGACCAGCACCCGGGCGGGGTTGTCGAGGTCGCGCAGTTTCCGCAGCGCCTCGATGCCGTCGACGCCGGGCATCTTCACATCCATGAGAACGACGTCGGGGCGCAGCTCCTCGGCGCGAGCGATGCCCTCCTCGCCGTCCGACGCCTCGCCGACCACGTCGATGTCGTCCTGCACCTCCAGGAAGGTGCGCAGTCCGCGCCGTACCACCTGGTGGTCATCGACGAGCAGCACCCTGATCGCCCGCCCGTCTCCCACCACCGCCCTTCGGTCGAAGCGCTTCGCGCTGCTCGTGCCCTCTTGGTCAGCCACCGGGCACCTCCATCTCGATCACGGCGCCCTTTCCGGGCGCCGACTCCACGGTCAGGCTCCCGCCGACGCCGCTCGCCCGGTCGCGCATCGACACCAGTCCGAGGTGGCGTCCGGCGCGCCGTACGGCCGAGGGGTCGAATCCGCCGCCGTCATCGGCCACGCGCAGCCGCGCGCCGTGGCCGTACCGGCTGAGCGTGACGTCGACCTGTCCCGCGTCGGCGTGGCGCAGCGCGTTGTGCAGGGCCTCCTGGGCCACCCGCAGCAGCGCCTCCTCCTGGGCCGCGGGCAGCGCCCGGACGCCGTGGGAGGCGAAGGTGACGCGGGCGGAGTGGGCGCGGTCGAGGACCTGCACCTGGGTGCGCAGGGTCGCCACGAGGCCGTCCTCGTCGAGGGCGGCCGGGCGCAGCTCCACGACGGCGGAGCGCAGCTCGTCGGCCGCCTCGGCGGCGAGGACCGCTATCCGGTGCAGCTCGTCCTTGGCGCGGACCGGGTCGCGGTCCACGAGGGCCGCGGCGGCCTGGGTGGTCAGTCGCAGCGAGAAGAGCTTCTGGGAGACCGCGTCGTGCAGCTCATGGGCGAGTCTGGCCCGCTCCCCCGCGATGGTGAGCTCGCGGCTGCGCTCGTAGAGGCGTGCGTTGGTGAGGGCGATGGCGGCGTGCTGGGCCAGGATGGACAGCAGCTCCTCGTCCTCGGCGGTGAAGCCGCAGCCGCCGTCCGGCTTGGGGCATCGCTTATTGGCGAGGAAGAGGGCGCCGAGGACTTCATCGCCGTCGGCAATAGGAAGTCCAATAAAGTCGGACATATCCGGGTGAGCCGTCGGCCAGCCCTCGAAGCGCGGATCCTGGCGTACATCGGCCAGCCGCTGCGGGGTGGCGTCCTTGAGCATCGCGGCGAGGATCCCGTGCTGGCGGGGCAGCGGACCGATGGCCTTCCACTGCTCATCACTCACCCCGCCTACTACGAACTGGGCGAAGCCCCCGTGATCGTCCGGAACCCCCAGGGCCGCGTACTCCGCATTGAGCAACTCCCGGGCGGACACAACGATCGTCTTTAGGACATCTCGGACTTCCAGATGCCTACTCATGGCAAGGAGGGCACTGCTCACCCAGGCCAGCCCCGCCCCGGCCCCACCGCCCGGTCCTTTGGTCATGCGCTCACCGTACCGGCGGGGCCACCGGGGGCCATATCGGCCGGTCGGAGGCCATCCATGAGGACCTGGGACCTAGGACGAACGGTGCACACGAAGCGGCCGAAGGGGCTGCCACGGAGGGCGAAAAAGAGAACACCCTGTGTATTTGCGCAGGCACACATCGCAATACAAGAGGCTCCGCGATGTGAGCCCGAACACAGGACGCAAATCACTTACGAACGAAGTTAGTGGATGCTTTAAAGCGGCGTGAGCGGGGGTTACGTCCGCTCGCACAGGCAAGGCGGGTCTCCTTATCCACTAAGCAGCATCGTATGTCACGCCTTTGCCACAACATTTTGCGACAGCTAAGAATTTCCCCGTCGCACGGCGCCGTAGATCCAGAAGCGGCGCACCAGGCGCCGAGATTGGCCTGCGACTCAAAGCGATTGGAAGAGGTCTACTCCGCCATGCCCCTCCCCAGCATCCCCGGCTACAGCCGTCTGACCAAGGCGCACAAGTACTCCGCCGCAGGCATAGCCGCCGCCGGCGCCGCCGCCCTCGCCTTCGCCGTCGTCCCCGGCGGCAACACCGACGCCAAGACCACGGCCCAGGAGCTGCCGACCAAGTCGGTCTCGCAGCAGGTCGACAGCAAGGCCCAGCACGAGAGCCTGGTCAAGCAGTCCACCCTCGCCAGCAAGCAGGCGAAGGACGAGGCCACGAAGAAGAAGGCCGAAGAGGCCGCCAAGAAGAAGGCCGCCGAAGAGAGGGCCGCCAAGGAGCGCGACGTCAAGAAGGTCGCGAGCCGGTCCAGCGCCCGCGTCCAGGAGGTCGCCGCCGTAAAGCCTGCCGCCCCGGCCAAGCCTGCCGCCCCCGCGAAGCCCGCGGCCCCCGCCAAGCCTGCGGCCCCGGCCAAGCCCGCCGCCCCCGCCAAGCCTGCCGCCCCGGCCAAGAAGACCTACCCGGACAACCTTGACGGCTGGATCCGGGAGTCCCTGGACATCATGAAGCAGAAGGGCATTCCGGGCAGCTACGAGGGCATCCACCGGAACATCATCCGTGAGTCCGGCGGTAACCCGAGGGCCATCAACAACTGGGACATCAACGCCCAGAACGGTGTGCCCTCCAAGGGTCTGCTCCAGGTCATCGCCCCGACCTTCCAGGCGTACCACGTCGACGGCACCTCGTGGGACCCCTACGACCCGGTCGCGAACATCACCGCCGCGTGCAACTACGCGGCCGACCGCTACGGCTCGATGGACAACGTCAACGGCCCGTACTGAGCCGGACGCCTGAACGCCGAAGGGCGGCGGCACCCCCTGTGTGCGAGGGGTGCCGCCGCCCTTCGGGGCTTTCCGGGGGCGCCGCTACTTGCGCATGACCTCCGGCTCATGGCGGCGCAGCAGCCGCGCGACCGCGAAGCCGCAGGCGATGCCGAGGACGATCAGCACGACCATGTCGATGCCCCACTGGGACGTGGTGTGTTCCCACAGCGGGTCGGTGTCGAAGGGCTTCTTGCTGTCCCACGGCGCCATCATGTGGCCGGCCCCGGGACCGAGGTCGAGCGTGGTCCCGGCCGCGCCGACCGCCCAGCGGGACGGCATCAGCCAGGCGAACTGCTCGACGCCGGGCGAGTCGAAGATCTTGAACAGCACACCGGTGAAGACGACCTGGATGATCGCGAACATGACCAGCAGCGGCATGGTCTTCTCCGCGGTCTTCACCAGCGAGGAGATGACCAGGCCGAACATCATCGAGGTGAAGCCGATCGCCATGACGGCCAGGCAGATCTCGGCGGCCGGCGGCATCAGCAGGCCCTCTTCGGGCAGCTTGCGCGTCGAGAGGCCGATGGCACAGATGATGACGCCCTGCAGAGCGGTGATCATGCCGAGCACGATCACCTTGGACATCAGATACGCGGAGCGGGACAGGCCGACGGCCCGTTCCCGTTCGTAGATCACCCGTTCCTTGATCAGTTCTCGTACGGAGTTGGCCGCGCCCGTGAAGCACATGCCGACCATCAGGATCAGCAGAATCGTCCCCGCGGCCTGGTTGAACGAGCCCTTCGGCGCCAGCTGGAGCCCGAACTTCGCGGGGATGACGACGCTCACCGAACCGAGCACGGCCGGCAGGATCACCATCAGCCCCATGAAGCCCTTGTCGGAGGCGATCACCGACACATAGCGGCGCATCAGCGTCCACAGCTGGGAGCCCCAGCTCTGCTGCTTCTGCATCCGCGCCGGCGGCGGCTGGACATGGACGGACTGCGGGGCGACGGAGTCGAGGTCCGCGGCGTACATCTGGTAGTGCTGCGAACCGCGCCAGCGGCCCGCCCAGTCGTAGTCGCGGTAGTTCTCGAAGGCCGAGAAGACATCCGCCCAGGTGTCGTACCCGAAGAAGTTGAGCGCCTCGTCCGGCGGGCCGAAGTAGGCCACCGAGCCGCCCGGCGCCATGACCAGCAGCTTGTCGCACAGCGCCAGCTCGGCGACCGAGTGGGTGACCACCAGGACGGTACGGCCGTCGTCGGCGAGGCCGCGCAGCAGCTGCATGACATCGCGGTCCATGCCCGGGTCGAGACCGGAGGTCGGCTCGTCCAGGAAGATCAGCGACGGCTTGGTGAGCAGCTCCAGCGCGACGGAGACGCGCTTGCGCTGACCGCCGGACAGGGCGGTGACCTTCTTGTCCCGGTGGATGTCGAGCTTGAGCTCGCCCAGCACCTCGTCGATCCGCGCCTCGCGCTCGGCCTCCGCGGTGTCACCGGGGAAGCGGAGCTTGGCGGCGTACCGCAGTGCCTTCTGGACGGTCAGTTCCTTGTGCAAGATGTCGTCCTGGGGCACCAGACCGATGCGCTGGCGCAGCTCGGCGAACTGCTTGTAGAGGTTCCGGTTGTCGTAGAGGACATCGCCCTGGTTGGCGGGGCGGTAGCCGGTGAGCGCCTTCAGCAGCGTGGACTTACCGGAGCCGGACGGGCCGATGACCGCGACGAGGGACTTCTCGGGGACGCCGAAGGAGACGTCCTTGAGGATCTGCTTGCCGCCGTCGACCGTCACCGTCAGATGGCGGGCCGAGAAGGAGACCTCACCGGTGTCGACGAACTCCTCAAGGCGGTCCCCGACGAGCCGGAAGGTGGAGTGGCCGACGCCGACGGTGTCGGTCGGGCCGATGATCTGCTGCCGGACCGGCTGACCGTTGACGTAGGTGCCGTTGTGGCTGCCGAGGTCGCGTATCTCGAAGCGGCCGTCGGGCAGCGCCCGGAACTCCGCGTGGTGGCGGGAGACCTGGAGGTCGGAGACGACCAGCTCGTTCTCCAGCGCACGACCGATCCGCATCACCCGGCCGACGGCCACCTGGTGGAAGGTGGTCGGGCTGCGGTCGCCCTGGCCGGGCGCGGCACCGACGGGGCCGGTGGGGCCTGTGCCGGAGACCTTCTGCGCGGGGCTCTCCTGCGGGGCCTGGTGCGGGGACGCCTGCTGCTGCGGGATGAACGGCTGCTGCTGATGCGGGGCCTGCGGCTGCTGCTGCCGGCCCTGGGGCTGCGGCTGCCGGCCCTGCTGCGGCCAGCCCGCGCCGGGCTGCTGCTGGGCCGGGGGCTGCTGGGCCTGCTGGGGCACGCCCATCGCCGACTGCTGGCCGTAGGCGGTCCCCGCCCCCGCCCCGGCCCCGGCCCCGGCCCCGGCCCCGGAGAGGCTCAGCCGGGGGCCGTCCGTCGCGTTGCCCAGACGGACGGCCGCACCAGGGCCGATTTCCATCTGTTGGACGCGCTGGCCCTGCACATAGGTGCCGTTGGTGGAACCGTGATCCTCGATGATCCAACTGCGCCCGCCCCACCGCACCGTGGCATGCCGCCAGGAGACTCTGGCGTCATCCAGCACCATGTCACCCTGCGGGTCCCGGCCAAGGCTGTACGACCTGGAAGGATCAAGTGTCCAGGTCTGTCCGTTCAATTCCAGTACGAGTTCCGGCACTCCATGCCCCACTAGTTGTCCCCCGAGCTATCCCCTGCACAGGGAGTCTAGGGATGGCGAACATCGTGAGGAACTATTTCAGGCTCAGTCCCTTAACCGGAAGTCGGGTTTTGACAAGACCGCATCTCGGACACCGCCACTCATCCGAAAGGCCCTCGGAAAGTGGTAAGCGCTGACGGATAGTGCGGATCATGGTTTATCCGGGCAACTCGCTTCGATCGGGGGGTCGACGGCATGGGCACGAGCGGCGGCGGGCGAATGCCCTGGGGGCATGTGCTGCTCACCGCCGTCGCCACGGTGAGCTGGGCCTTTCTGGCCATGGCGGGCATCGCCGCGCTCGGGCTGCGTCTGATCGGCGCCGACGGGGCCGGTGCGCTCGGCCCGATGACCGCCGCCGCGACGGTGCTTGCGGTGGGCGGTTCCGTCACTCCGTCAGGAGATATCGAGACCTTCGGGCTGAAGGGCGCCGAGGCCCATACCGCCATCGATATCACGCCACTTGGGGTAAGCCTGGTCGGCGCACTGCTGCTCGGATGGCTGTTTCTGCGGTCCCTGCGGGCGGCGGGGACGGTGATCGGCTGGGCCGAACTCGCGGCGCGTGCGGGCGCGGTGATCGTCCTCTTTCTGCTGCTGCTCGCCGGGCTCACCTGGGCGGGCAACGATACGGTCACGATCAACGGTGCCACGCTCGGTCTCGGCAAGCCCCACGGCGAGGGCGGGCTGCTGGACCGGCTCCCCGATCAGCTCGGCGATATCGCGGACATCGGCGGCGGGCTGCTGCCGGACCGGCTGGCCGAGCTCGTCGACGCCAAGGCGTCCGTGGGCTTCACCGTCGCGGCGGGCCGCTCGCTGCCGGCCGGCGCGGTCTGGATCACCGCCGTACTGCTGCTCGCGCTGCTCGCCTCGCGCCGTACGCCGCTGCCGCCCGGCGGGGAGGCACTGCACCGCACCGTCCGGCCGGCCGTCTCGGCGCTGTGCGGGGCGCTGGTGCTCGCGGTCGGTGCCGGGCTGGCGGCGGCGGTGTACGCGGCGGTCGGCGACGACCATCCGAGGCTGGTGCTCGGCGCGGCGCTGCTCGGCGCGCCGAACGGGGTGTGGCTCGGGATACCGCTCGGCCTGTTCGTGCCGTGGCACGGGACCGCGAGCGGCGCGCTGGCCCATGTGCTGCCCGATCCCGTCGACGATCTGCTCTCCGGACCGGCCGGGACGACGCTCACGGTCGGGCGGCTTGCCGAACTCGACAGCCGGGTATGGCTGCTCGTGGTCGCGAGCGTGCTGATGATGCTCGCCGCCGGGGTGCTCACCGCGGCCCGTACGCCCGTGGGGGCCGACCGGCCGCTCGGCTACGCGGGGCGGTGCGCCCTGCGGCTCGGCGTCGTGACCGCGCTCGCGCTGCCGCTGCTGGTGTGGCTGACCCGGGTGTCGGCGGGCGCGAGCCTGTCGGTCCTCGGCTTCGACGCCTTCGGCGCCGGGCTCGAGCTGCACGGCAGCGTGCCGTGGGCGCTGGCGCTGGGCGCGGTGTGGGGAGCGGCGGCGGGCGCCGTGGGGGCGCTGACGGCATGGGCCACGGGGGCCGCGGGCCGGCGGGCCGCGCCCCTCGCCCGCCGGGACGACGGGCGTGACGGTGACGCGGCGGCGACCCGGAAATGAACGTTCCGCCTCGGGCGGCCGTCCACGGGGCGGGCTGCCGCGCGCGCCGCGGGGACGTCCGGATACGGTGGGAAGACCATGAGCACCTCGCAGATCCCTCCTGCCGCCGTCCCGGACGACGATGCACCCACTCTCCTTGTCAAGATCTTCGGCAAGGACCGCCCCGGTATCACCGCCGGGCTCTGCGACACCCTCGCCGCCTACGGCGTGGACATAGTCGACATAGAGCAGGTCGTCACCCGCGGCCGCATCGTGCTGTGCGTGCTGGTGACCGCCCCCACGGCCGGCGGCGGCGAGGGCGATCTACGGGCCACCGTGCACAGCTGGGCCGAGTCGATGCGGCTCCAGGCCGAGATCATCTCCGGCCGGGGCGACAACCGGCCGCGCGGTACGGGCCGGTCGCATGTCACCGTGCTGGGCAATCCGCTGACCGCCGAGGCGACGGCCGCCATCGCGTCCCGTATCACGGGCACCGGCGGCAATATCGACCGGATCTTCCGGCTCGCCAAGTACCCGGTGACGGCCGTGGACTTCGAGGTGTCCGGCGCCGCGACGGAGCGGCTGCGCACCGCGCTCGCCACCGAGGCCGCCGACATCGGCGTCGATGTGGCCGTGGTGGCGTCGGGGCTGCAGCGCCGGGCGCAGCGGCTGGTGGTCATGGATGTGGACTCCACCCTGATCCAGGACGAGGTGATCGAGCTCTTCGCCGCGCACGCGGGGTGTGAGGCCGAGGTCGCCGAGGTCACGGCGCGGGCGATGCGCGGTGAGCTGGACTTCGAGCAGTCGCTGCACGCGCGGGTCGCGCTGCTGGCGGGGATCGACGAGTCCGTGGTGGACAAGGTGCGCGCCGAAGTACGGCTCACGCCCGGCGCCCGTACGCTGATCCGCACCCTCAAGCGGCTGGGCTACCAGGTGGGCGTGGTCTCCGGCGGCTTCACCCAGGTCACCGACGATCTCAAGGAGCGGCTCGGGCTGGACTTCGCCTCCGCCAACACCCTGGAGGTCGTGGACGGCAAGCTGACCGGGCGCGTGGTCGGCGAGGTGGTGGACCGGGCGGGCAAGGCGCGGCTGCTGCGGCGCTTCGCGGCCGAGGCGGGGGTGCCGCTGATGCAGACGATCGCGATCGGCGACGGTGCGAACGACCTGGACATGCTGAACGCGGCCGGGCTCGGGGTCGCCTTCAACGCCAAGCCGGTGGTGCGGGAGGCGGCGCATACCGCGGTGAATGTGCCCTTCCTCGACACGGTGCTGTATCTGCTGGGCGTGACCCGCGAAGAGGTCGAAGCGGCGGACGCGCACGAGGACTGACCAGCCCGAGGACCAGCCGGCCCGAGGACCGACCGGGCGCGCACCGCCCCCCGGTCCGCGGCGGCGGGGCGGGGGCCGGTGCGCCGGGATCACTCGTGGGGCGCCCAGAAGGCGGTGAGGCGTCCGACCCCGTGCTCGACGGACTTCCAGGAGCCGCTGAAGGTCACGACGGCGAACCCGGAGGTGGGGAACCCGCTGCGGTTCATCCGCTCGCGGGTGCCCTCCTCGGCCTCGTTCGCGAGGGCGTCGGCGAGGGCGTGCATCCCGGGGTTGTGGCCGACGAGCAGCAGATCGGTGATGTCGTCCGAGGTCTCGTTCAGCACCGCGAGCAGCTCGCCGAGCGAGGCGTCGTACAGCCGCTCCTCGTAGACGGTCTTCGGGCGGTGCGGCAGCTCGTGCACCGCGAGCTTCCAGGTTTCGCGGGTACGCACGGCCGTGGAGCAGAGGGTCAGTTCGGGGGTGAGACCGGCTTCCGCGAGCCGGCGCCCGGCGATCAGGGCGTCCTTGCGGCCACGCTCCGCGAGCGGGCGCTCATGGTCTGGCACCTGGGGCCAGTCGGCCTTGGCGTGTCGAAGAAGGACAATCCTGCGGGGCACATCGACGCTCATGCGTCCCAGCTTCGCATGAATCAGTGGGCGAGGCGCAGGGTGTTGGAACGACCTCACCAAAGGTGAGCACACCTGACGTGCGGTGCACGAGACCGCCCCATGGTCGCAGGTCACCGCCGCGACGGGTCAGGGCGCCGCGTGGCCGAGCGCCTGGTGCACCAGCCCCAGGAAGTGCGGGAGCGCCCCGGAGCCGCTCGCCGCATGGGCCTCGGTGGGCCCGGCGAGCAGGAGCAGCAGCGCCGCGAAGGCGAGGGCCGGGAGCGCGATGGCCCACCACGGCAGCCTGATCTCCATGCTGCTGTCCGCCGGGTGGGCGGGCCTGGTGTGGGGAGCGGCGGGCATGGGGATCGCCTCCGGGGTCGCCGTCTGTCGGATGCTTCGACAGTACGGAGCGGGCGGGGCGGCTCCCATCCGGTGATCCACCCAGTTACCCCTGACCCTGGCCCCCTAAGGGATGGTGGTGCCAGCCCCACCCCCGCGGTCGTCAGGCATGGTCGTCAGGGCGAGGCGAGGGTGGCGATCACGGCGATGACCGCGGTGATGCCGATCATCACACCGAAGATGATGAGGAGCTTCTTCTGACCGTTCGGGGGGTTCTCATCGAGCACGGGCATGGCAACAGTGTCCCACCCTCCGACGGCTCCCCCGCCCCGGGGCGGCGGGTGTCCGCAGGGGTCAGATCTCGTCCTCGAGCGTGCGGTCGCGCCCGGCCAGGACGCCCGCCAGGATCTGCGGCACCATGAGCCCGGCCATCAGCGCGAGGGGCCGGCCCCAGCCGCCGCTGTGCTGGTAGAGGGTGCCGACCAGGAGCGGGCCCGGGATGGACAGCAGATAGCCGGTGCTCTGCGCGAAGGCGGACAGCCGCACCACGCCCGCGCCGGTCCTCGCCCGCAGGCCGATCATCGTGAGGGCGAGTGGGAAGGCGCAGTTGGAGACGCCGAGGAGTACGGCCCAGGCCCAGGAGCCGGCGGCCGGGGCCAGCCACAGCCCGGCGTAGCCGGTGAGCCCGAAGACGCCGAGGATCACCGCCAGCACGCCCTGGTTGCGCAGCCCGGCGGCGATCCGGGGCAGGACGAAGGCCAGCGGCACGCCCATCGCCATGGTGATCGCGAGCAGCACACCGGCGGTGGAGGCGGAGACCCCCGCGTCGCGGAAGATCTGCGGCATCCAGCCCATGGTGATGTACGCGGCGGTGGACTGGAGGCCGAAGAAGACGGCCATGGCCCAAGCGGTGGGGCTGCGGGTGATCCGGGCCGCGCGCCCGGCGGGCCCGTTCTCCGGGGCGTGGGCGGCCGTGGTCTCCGGTACGGGGGCGGCCGGCTCCGGGCGGTGCGTACGGTCGCGGGCGAGGAACAGCCACGGCAGCGCGGCGACGGCGGCGAGCAGCGCCCACATCCCGAGCCCGGCCCGCCAGCTGCCGCCCAGCGCGTCGGTCATCGGCACGGTGGCCGCGGCGGCGGACGCGGTGCCGAGCGACAGGCCCATCGAGTACAGGCCGGTCATCGAGCCCACCCGGTCGGGGAACGAGCGCTTGACGATCACCGGCATGAGGATGTTGCTCACGGCGATCCCGGCCAGCGCGAGCGCGCTGGCGCCCAGGAAGGCGGCGGTCCCGCCCGCGAAGGGGCGCAGCGCCAGGCCCGTCGCGATGGCGGCGAGACCGGCGCAGACGACGGCGCCGGGCCCCCAGCGGCGGGCGAGCCGGGGCGCGGTGACCCCGAAGAGCCCGAAGCACGCGGCGGGCATCGAGGTGAGCAGCCCGGCGACGGTGCCGCTCATGCGGAGGCCGCCGCGTACCTCCTCCAGCAGCGGGCCGAGGCTGGTGACGGCGGGGCGGAGGTTGAGGGCGGCGAGCAGAAGACCGACCACCATGACGCGGCCGCGCCATGGCGAGGCCGCGCGGCGCGGTTCGGGTTCCCGGGTCGAGGGGGCCTCGGTGTCGAGCGTCGCGAGGTCGTCGTGGGGTGGCATGGACATCATCATAGAATGATGGGATGAATGGGTGTCCAGGGGTTTGTCACCGCCCGGTGACAGGCGGACGGCATCATGGGAGCCCCCGTATCCCCGGCCCAGGCACAGGAGAGTCATGCCGCTGACCTCACCCCGGCGCTCCGCCCTCGCCGACCAGGTGATCGCCCAGCTGCGCGCCCAGATCACCTCGGGCGAGTGGCCGGTGGGCTCGCGCATTCCGACCGAGCCCGAGTTGGTCGAGCAGCTGGGGGTGGCGCGCAACACCGTGCGCGAGGCGGTGCGCGCGCTCGCGCACAACGGCCTGCTGGACATCCGGCAGGGCTCGGGCACCTATGTGCTGGCCACCAGCGAGCTGGCCGGGGTGATGCACCGCCGCTTCGCGGGCGCCGACCCCCGCCATGTGGCCGAGCTGCGCAGCGCCCTGGAGACGAAGGCGGCCCAGCTGGCCGCGGAGCGCCGTACCGAACAGGACCTCAAGCAGCTCGACGCCCAGCTCGACCGGCGCGAACGCGCCTGGGAGTCCGGCGACCGGGAGGCCTTCGTCGAGGCGGACGCGACGCTGCACATGGCGGTCGTGGCCGCCTCCCACAACGAGGTGCTGGCGGAGCTGTACGCGGATCTGGGGGCGGTCGTACGGGACTTCCTGCGTGCGGACGTCTCCGGTGACATGCGGCCCGAGACCCATATGGACCACGCCCGGCTGGTGGAGGCGATCCGGGAGCGGGACGGGGAGCGGGCGGCGGCCGAGGCGAGCACCCACCCCTTCGGCTGCCGCTTCGCCGACCGCTGAGACCCGCGCGCGGGCCGCACGCTCAGCGGTGGCTCAGGCTCAGCGGTGGCTCAGGCTCAGCGGTGGCTCACCCAGGCCTTCCGTATCTCCTTCCAGCAGCGCTCGGCGAGCTGAACGTGCTGGGCGGGGCCGACCTCGACCGGGCGGGCGTCCATGTCCGGGTCCCACCAGCGCGCGCATTCGACATGCAGCTGCACCCGGTCGGCGCGAGGGTAGGGGTTGAAGCAGCTGGCGGTGGCGTGCGAGCCGCGCACCCGGGTGCTGCAGGCCGCCTCGCGGTGCCGGGGCCGCTCCTGAGCGACGGAGCTGGAGGCGGCGATGACAAGGCCGGCCATGGCGACGATCAGTACTGCGGACGCGACGCGCCGGGTCGTACGCATGGCGGGACCTCCTCGGCCGTGCTGTCGCTCCGCGAGTCGGTTCGTCGTACGTACTCCACCCTGCGTGGCGCGCCACCCGTGCGCCCGTCCTGTTGGCCCGAATGGGCTCATCAGGACGGGCGCACGTCACGCGTCACGGGTGTGGGCTCAGGCGCCCATCATGTGCACGCCACCGTCGACATGCACGATCTCGCCGGTGGTGCGCGGGAACCAGTCGGACAGCAGGGCGACGACGCCACGGCCGGCCGGCTCCGGGTCGGTCAGGTCCCAGCCGATCGGGGCGCGGTGGTTCCACACGTCCGCCAGCTCCTCGAAGCCCGGGATGGACTTGGCGGCCATGGACTTGATGGGCCCGGCCGAGACCAGGTTGCAGCGCACGTTCCTCTCACCCAGGTCGCGGGCGAGGTAGCGGGAGGTCGACTCCAGCGCGGCCTTGGCGACACCCATCCAGTCGTACTTCGGCCAGGCGAACTGCGCGTCGAAGGTCAGCCCCACGATCGAGCCGCCCCGCGGCATGACCGGCAGACAGGCCATGGTGAGCGCCTTGAGGGAGTACGCCGAGACATGCACGGCCGTGCCGACGTCCTCCCAGCTGCCCTCCAGGAAGTTGAACGCGCCCTGCGGGCCGAAGGCGATCGAGTGCACGACACCGTCGAGGTCGACACCCTCCCCCAGGTGCTCGCGCACCTTGTCGGCCAGCCCGTCCAGCTGCTCCTGGTTCTGCACGTCCAGCTCGATGACCGGCGCGGGCTTGGGCAGCCGCTTGGCGATCCGCTGGACCAGGGAGACCCGGCCGAACCCGGTGAGGATGACCTCGGCGCCCTCTTCCTGGGCGAGCCTGGCGGCGTGGAAGGCGATGGACGACTCGGTGATGACGCCCGTGACCAGGATGCGCTTACCGGCGAGAATTCCACTCATGACGTTCAGTGACCCATGCCCAATCCGCCGTCGACAGGGATGACGGCTCCAGTGATGTACGCGGCCTCGTCGGAGGCCAGGAAGCGGACCGAGGCGGCGATCTCCTCGGGCTGCGCGTAACGCGCGAGCGGTACCTGCTTCACGATGTTCTCGCGCTGCTCGTCGCTGAGCGCGCGCGTCATGTCCGTGTCGACGAATCCGGGCGCGACCACATTGACGGTGATGTTGCGCGAGCCCAGCTCACGGGCGAGGGAGCGGGCGAAGCCCACCAGGCCCGCCTTGGACGCGGCGTAGTTCGCCTGGCCGGCGGAGCCCATGAGGCCGACGACGGACGAGATCAGGACCACCCGCCCCTTACGGGCTCGCAGCATGCCCCGGTTGGCCCGCTTGACCATGCGGAACGTACCGGTGAGGTTGGTGTCGAGGACGGTCGTGAAATCCTCCTCCGACATCCGCATCAGCAGCTGGTCACGGGTGACCCCGGCGTTGGCCACCAGGACCTCGACCGTGCCGTGCTTCTCCTCGATCTCCTTGTACGCCTGCTCGACCTGCTCGGGCTCGGTGATGTCGCACTTCACCGCGAGGAAGCCGGCGGGCGGCTCACCGGACCGGTAGGTGATGGCGACCTTGTCGCCTGCGTCGGCGAAGGCACGGGCGATAGCGAGGCCGATGCCGCGGTTGCCTCCGGTGACGAGAACCGAGCGGCTCAAGGGACCACCTTCTCTGTTGGAACTTATGGAACGCCTCTTGACATACGCAAACTATCGGGCCGGAGGTCCGTACGGGGACCCCGGGCCCCACAGGGGCGCCTCGGGCACGCTGTGGGATTCCTACAGAATCGCACGGGGCCCGGCGCCCCGGCCCGGGGTTCGGCCGTCACCCGTCGCGTCACTCGAATGACTGACCGCACCCGCGTTCGCGCTGGGTACGCTGACCGCACGGATCAGAATCCCGCCCATGGGAGACATCATGACCACCAGCGCGCCCGAGCAGCCGCGCATCCCGCAGCCACCGGCGACCGTCACCGCTCTTCGTCAGGCAGTCGCACAGGTCGCCCCCGCCGCCCTGCCCGCCTTCACCCGGGAGCTGGACCAGGCCGCCGACCAGGCCCGGCAGGGGGCCGACCTGGCTCCGCTGCAGCGGTTCACGGCCCAGTGGGCGCTCTATGTGCAGATCCAGCGTCAGCCGTCGGTCGCCGAGCGGTTCCGTGAGTTGGAGGATCTGGCCACGACCGGCGACGCCGATCAGGCCCGTAAGGCCGCCACCGAGCTCGGCCGCATCCTCGACGCCGCCAGGGCCGCGCTTGCCCAGGGGCAGCGTTGAGTCGCCCCTGGACGTGGGAGTACAACCCTGATCATGAACATGTCGCCGGAGGTGTACCGGCGCCCTGGACGCGGCGGACGAGGCGCTGGAGGCGTTCGGGGTTCTGTGAGCCGCCAAGGACGAGGTGGCGAACGTCCAGCTCCCGGCGTTCTTCCGGGGCGCGGCAATGCTGGAGGCGCAGGCGGTTGAGTTCCACGCGCATGAGAACCAAGTGATCAACGGGCTGCTCCAGACCGCGGATTACGCCCGTGCCGTCTTCACCGTGCAACGCCCCATGCTGGACGAGGCAACCATCCAGCAGCGGGTATCCGCCCCGACTGGCCCGGCAATCCTCTCCCGTCAACCGGCGCCGATCATGAGCTTCGTTACCGAAGAGGCGGTGTTACGCCGCCCGTGCGGCGGAAGAACCGTGATGCGTGGGCAGTTGGAACAGCTACTGCACATCGGCGAGATGCGGAATGTAGAACTCCAAGTGATGCCAACCGGTTTGGAGGATCACGCCGGCGCCGGCGGTCCTTTCGCCTTGTGGAGCCCAAGGGGCGCCAGATGATGGCCTACGTAGAGGTCCAGGACATCAGCAGATTGCTGACGGATCGCAAAGCGGTCCGCACGCTCGAACAGCGCTACGGGATCATCAGGGCGCAGGCTCTCTCTCCACGAGGGTCGCTGGAATTCATCGAGAAACTGCGGGGAGAAACGTGAGCAACAAGCGAGTCGAAGACGGCCCGTCCGAGCTGGCATGGTTCAAGAGCAGCTACAGCAGCGGCGAGGGCGGCATGTGCGTCGAGGTGGCCGCCAGTCCCGATACCGCCCACGTGCGGGACTCCAAACACCGGCACGGGCCCCAACTCAGCTTCCACATAGGCCAGTGGGACGAGTTCATCGGTGGCCTCCGGGCCGAGGAGTTCGGCGCGTAGCCGCCATCTCCACGGCCCGGCTCATCCCACCCCGGGACACCCAACAGGCCGCCCCGGATCACCGGGGCGGCCGTCTCCGCCTCGCGGGCCGCGAGACCCGCGCCGGACCACCCCCGCCTGCGCGGGGAGCACCAGCCCGCATGCGACCTGACTTTCACCATGTCCGGACCACCCCCGCCTGCGCGGGGAGCACCCTACGGGCCGGCGGCGGCCGCTGATGCCTGACGGACCACCCCCGCCTGCGCGGGGAGCACGTTGGCGATGCTCAGCAGCTGCGCCGCGTAGGCGGACCACCCCCGCCTGCGCGGGGAGCACGCGTAGTGGCGGTAGACCTTCTCCCAGTCGGCCGGACCACCCCCGCCTGCGCGGGGAGCACTTCGCGGAGGATTCCGGCGGCTTCGGCGGCGGCGGACCACCCCCGCCTGCGCGGGGAGCACCCCGCCCCCACCCACGATGCCGAGGCCCTGTTCGGACCACCCCCGCCTGCGCGGGGAGCACGTTCAGTCCGGCCTCACCCTCACGAATCCCGGCGGACCACCCCCGCCTGCGCGGGGAGCACCCACAGGGGACGGACACCGGGGGCGGTTTCGTCGGACCACCCCCGCCTGCGCGGGGAGCACATGCTGGTGAGGTGGTTCGCCAGTTGCGGGCGCGGACCACCCCCGCCTGCGCGGGGAGCACCACTGGTTCGCGGCCGTGGCCACCCCCGTGCGCGGACCACCCCCGCCTGCGCGGGGAGCACTGCCACTTGCCCTTGACCTTGACCCTGACCTTCGGACCACCCCCGCCTGCGCGGGGAGCACCGGGGCGCGTACGGCGTCCCAGTGCGGGCCGACGGACCACCCCCGCCTGCGCGGGGAGCACCTGTCGTGTACTGCCTCGGTTCCGCCATGTCCCGGACCACCCCCGCCTGCGCGGGGAGCACCGCTTGATCTGATACCAACGCCTCGGCACGGGCGGACCACCCCCGCCTGCGCGGGGAGCACTCCTCGTTCTGGAAGACCACGCCCGCCCTTGTCGGACCACCCCCGCCTGCGCGGGGAGCACCGCACCGACCGTGGAGGCCGGATACGCGAGTCCGGACCACCCCCGCCTGCGCGGGGAGCACCCCCAGTTCCACTTCCCCCGGCCCCAGTTCCACGGACCACCCCCGCCTGCGCGGGGAGCACGGCGCGGGCGGTGGTGACCACACCGAGATCGTCGGACCACCCCCGCCTGCGCGGGGAGCACCCCGCCGCGATGCCCGCCGACTGGGCGGTGGTCGGACCACCCCCGCCTGCGCGGGGAGCACCGCAGGTCCGCCGCATCGACAAGCAGGTGTGGCGGACCACCCCCGCCTGCGCGGGGAGCACCCACCTACGGGCCGGCGGCGGCTGATGCCTGACGGACCACCCCCGCCTGCGCGGGGAGCACGCGTCTCCGGTGCCGGTGGCGCCGGGGATGGCCGGACCACCCCCGCCTGCGCGGGGAGCACCCGACGACCAGAAGCTTCCCGACCCCCCGCGGCGGACCACCCCCGCCTGCGCGGGGAGCACGTGCCCGTGGCCACCGGGCTGGCCGCGATCGGCGGACCACCCCCGCCTGCGCGGGGAGCACCCCGAGGAGGAGCTGCCGCCCCCCATGAACGCCGGACCACCCCCGCCTGCGCGGGGAGCACCCGTTCGGCAGCTCGTTCTCCAGCGAGTACGTCGGACCACCCCCGCCTGCGCGGGGAGCACCCGGCCCGGTAGTCCCACACCTCATCCAGGAACGGACCACCCCCGCCTGCGCGGGGAGCACATGGACGACAGCGTCACCCCGGCACCCGAGGCGGGACCACCCCCGCCTGCGCGGGGAGCACCTGCCGACCCGCACCCGGCGCAGGTGGTCGTGCGGACCACCCCCGCCTGCGCGGGGAGCACGGCCCCGAGGGACCCGAGGACGACCAGGAAGGCGGACCACCCCCGCCTGCGCGGGGAGCACATTCTCGCGTGGGGGAAAGAGGCCGAAGAGGCAGGACCACCCCCGCCTGCGCGGGGAGCACTCGATCGGCATTCTCCACACTTCCGGTTGGTGCGGACCACCCCCGCCTGCGCGGGGAGCACTCGAGTCGCGTACGCACCGGCTACTCCCCGAGCGGACCACCCCCGCCTGCGCGGGGAGCACTCCGCCGAGGAGCTGCAGGCCGCCATGCAGCGCGGACCACCCCCGCCTGCGCGGGGAGCACGGCCCCGCCCGAATTGACGGGGCCCCATGATGAGGACCACCCCCGCCTGCGCGGGGAGCACCTGAGCAGCAGGACACGCCGTACCACTGGGTACGGACCACCCCCGCCTGCGCGGGGAGCACGAGTGCGAACGGCTCAGCCATGGTCGGCGTCCCGGACCACCCCCGCCTGCGCGGGGAGCACTGCTGCTGAGTCAGGAAGAGTTCGCCCGTGCGCGGACCACCCCCGCCTGCGCGGGGAGCACAGCATGGGCGTCCTGAAGAAGCTGAACCCCAACGGACCACCCCCGCCTGCGCGGGGAGCACCAGACCCATCACGGCTACACAACTCCCTCACACGGACCACCCCCGCCTGCGCGGGGAGCACCGGCAGGGAGTGTCCGCGAGCCTCGCGTAAACCGGACCACCCCCGCCTGCGCGGGGAGCACCCCCACGTCAGGGGAATGTGAGTGGTGGTCTTCGGACCACCCCCGCCTGCGCGGGGAGCACCCGTTGCGGCACAGAGTCTCGCTCTCCCCGGACGGACCACCCCCGCCTGCGCGGGGAGCACCGGTGTTTGTCATCGCCGTCCTGACCTGGGCTCGGACCACCCCCGCCTGCGCGGGGAGCACACCCTCGGCGACTCCGACAGTTGGGGTGAGGACGGACCACCCCCGCCTGCGCGGGGAGCACAAAGCCGGGCACGCCCCCGCCATCCCCACCGCCGGACCACCCCCGCCTGCGCGGGGAGCACATGAGGCAGGTAAGCCAGCACAGGGCCACGGTCGGACCACCCCCGCCTGCGCGGGGAGCACGATCCTGCTGCAGCACATGTGGCGTACGCAGTAGGACCACCCCCGCCTGCGCGGGGAGCACGCGCTCGACCGGGGGCACCTCTACAGCCCGACCGGACCACCCCCGCCTGCGCGGGGAGCACGCCACCATCGCCCTGCCGTCCCCATGGGACCCGGGACCACCCCCGCCTGCGCGGGGAGCACAGCCGGGCGAGCGGGGGCCGGGACGGTGTCGGCGGACCACCCCCGCCTGCGCGGGGAGCACCTCCCGCCGGGCAACCTTGGGCGCGTAGGAACCGGACCACCCCCGCCTGCGCGGGGAGCACTAGTCCCGGATCATCCGATGCCGCCAGTACGCCGGACCACCCCCGCCTGCGCGGGGAGCACCCCCAGCCCGCTGATACCGGCCGAGCCGCCCACGGACCACCCCCGCCTGCGCGGGGAGCACGCAATCGACCCCGCGTTCAAGGTGTAGGTCTGCGGACCACCCCCGCCTGCGCGGGGAGCACACCGCCGCGGCGTCCAGCTGCCGTTCGGGATACGGACCACCCCCGCCTGCGCGGGGAGCACGCGTCTCCGGTGCCGGTGGCGCCGGGGATGGCCGGACCACCCCCGCCTGCGCGGGGAGCACTTCTTGATCCCGACCGAGAAGCCCTTGAGTACCGGACCACCCCCGCCTGCGCGGGGAGCACTCCGGATCGTCCGTCACGGGATCAAAGGTGTGCGGACCACCCCCGCCTGCGCGGGGAGCACGTGCCCAGCATGCCGAACGCCCCGGTCAGCATCGGACCACCCCCGCCTGCGCGGGGAGCACAGCGGCGGTCTCCTTGGGCCGGTTGGCCCAGGCGGACCACCCCCGCCTGCGCGGGGAGCACGGCGAGTTCACAGAGGCACTGGAAGCGCGCGGCGGACCACCCCCGCCTGCGCGGGGAGCACAAGATGACCAAGGTTCTAAAACCGTCCTGGTTCGGACCACCCCCGCCTGCGCGGGGCGAGCACTGGAAAGACGGCACCACGTCCTACGTCGTCCACACCACCCCCGCCTGCGCGGGGCGAGCACACTTCCTGACCTGCGACTCTACAACGACTTTGCCGTTTCTTGACATTCATCGGGCCGAAACGCCACCAGCGTGAGCCCATCGAAGTCGACCGGTATACGGCGTCGTTCACCCGCCGTCTGGAGGGCGAAGCCCTGTTCGTTGGCCTCGGGATGGACGAGGACCGCGGCTCCGGCGCCGATGGAGGCGCGCACGACGGACCAGAGCTCCTCTCGGACGCGGGCGGAGAGGGTGCCGACGTAAAGGCCCGGAGTCGGCTCGATCATCCAACGGGTCAGAGCGCCTCGGACGTGGTCGGGGACAGCGGTCGTGGCCAGGACGGTCATGGACGGCATGGGTTCTCAAGGGCCTTCCGAGGCGGCGGGCAGCGGCGGTGCTTCATTCCGGCTCCGCTTCGGCGGCATAGTTGACACCGGCCGGAACGGCGCCCGCCACGGGGTCCCAGAGGCTGACCATGTCGACGGAGTGTCCGTCCGGCAGTGGTTCGGCCTCGTCTGGTGCGAGCAGCGTCTGGACGTCGGCCACGATCCTCGGTAGCAGCTTGAACAGCCGCAGCCCTTCGCGGAACCGACGTCGCGCCTCCCCTTCCGGTTGCGGCGAATCGTGGAGGGAGAACGCCAGCGGCACGGTCAGGTCGGCTTTGTACAGGTCCGCGATGTCGTACACGAAGGCGTGCTGCGCCCCTTGGTGGACGAAGCCGAGCGCAGGCGAGCAGCCCAAGGCGACGAGCGCCGCGTGGACGATTCCGTAGAGGCAGGTGTTGGCCGAGGACAGAGCGGTGTTGACCGGGTCCTGGTCGTCCCAGGCGGCGGGGTCGTAGACGCGACGGAAGCGGCCGATGCGGTGCTGCTGCGCGAGCAGCTTGTACAGGGCCTTCATGCGTTGCCCCTCCATGCCGCGCAACTGCTGCAAGGTGCTGGTGGCCGGTACCTGCACCTTGAATCGCATGAGGTACATCTGCCTGGCCACGGCCAGGCGACGCTCCGAATCACTCCACTGGTGGACCTGGTGTTCCAGCCAGCGGGTCGTGAGCGAGTCCGGCGTGGTCGCGGAGTAGCAGCGAACGCCACCGGACCCCGTGCACACAACACTGGTGCCGTGCCGGGCGAAGGTGGCGAGGGCGGGCTGGGTGATGGAGGTGCCGGGGCCGAGCAGGAGGCACGAGAGCGCCGAGGTCGGCAGGTAGACGCGGGTCACCTCACCTTCGGCGGAGGTGGTCTCGGCGCAGACGCCGGTGTCGTCCTGGACGATGCGTACAACGTCCGCGTAGAGGAAGGACAGGGAGTCGCCGATGCGGGGCAGCATCGCGAGGGTCGGGGCGGCGATCCGGCGCCGCGCGGAGGTCTTCGTATGCTGAGTGGCCGTCATGGGGCGCGCTACGCCTCCGGGCCGCCGGGCGCAAGGCTGAGCAGCCCGCATCCGTACGCCTTACCGCGGCCGATGCCGTGGAGCAGGGCGCCGCGCAGTGCGTTGGGATCACGTACCGTGGCGGCTCCTTCGAAGAGGGTCGCCGCGTGGGCGACCCGTAGGGTCTCGGTCGCCTGACCGCTGCCCTTGATCTGCGTCTTGGGGCCACGGCCGTCACGGTGGTCGCAGTGGTCCTTGAGGCGATGCCAGGCGGTGAGGGCGTCGGCGGTCCCGGACAGGACGGTGTGCAGATCCAGTCCGGCGGCAGCCGCGCGGTCGGCCCACCATCGCTCGGCGTCCTCCCCGTACAGCGGAATGGCCTGCTTCCACTTACCGACGGTGCTGTTGCGTCCGCAGCGCCGTATGGCGTTGCCGAGGAAGCGGTACCGGACCGGCAGACCCGGGCGCAGCGCCGCGAGCAGGGCGCGCATCGTGCGGGTCTGTGCCTGTGCGTATCCGGCAGGCAGCTGCGCGGTGTCCGGTGCCACGCGGGTCTGGACGAGGAGGACGGGAGCGCCGATGCCGTCGGTGTCGAGCCGGAAGAGGGCACCGGCCTGGGCCCGCGGGCTGCCGCCGAGCCTGTTGGGGACGAGCGTCATGACGCGGCGGTGGAGGGCGGCGGCGTTGCGGAGGTCGTGCTGGACCTGTCGGTTGCCCGAGTTGAGCAGGAGCCGGGTCAGCCAGGCCTCCTCCGCGACTGTGTCAGGGGAGGCGGACGCTGCGGTGGTCATGAGGCATTTCCTCCAGGACGCAGAGGGTCCAAGTAGGTGCCGAGGGCATCGAGGTAGTCGATGCCGTAGCCGCCGCACAAGGCGGCCGGCAGCCGTCGGCTGGTGGTGTACGCGGGGCGCGCGTGGTGTACGCGGTCGCGTGCGGTGAGGCGGATGGGCTCGTCGTTCAGCATGGTCACGGAGGCCCTGCCGGAGGGTGCGGTGCCGGTGTCCGGTGCGAAGGGCGAATCCGCGCTGAAACGCACCGTGACGGTGGCGGCGGGCTCTCCGCCGTCGGCCTCGGCCTCGGCCACGGTCCGCGGCTTGGGCCGGGCAAGGGGGACGCGGTCGAGTTCCGAGACCGGGTCGGGTACGTCGGCGCGGAGCAGGAGCAGCGCGCCGGGCGGGCAGGAGCGGCGGCCCAGATGCAGCGGCCAGTGGGGGGCGGCCAGTGCCTCGGCGCAGGCGGCGAGGAGGGCGTCGTCCTGTCCGGGGGCGGTGACCGCGACGGTGAAGACGGCATCGCTCAGGTAGTGGCGGCGGGAAACGATGGTCGCTGTGTCACCGCTGCGTCGGCCGCCCTTGGCGGTGGGAACGGTCCGGTGCTGGGGGTATCCGCCGCCCACGGTATGGAAGTCGCGCAGACGGGTGCCGGGGCGGTCGGTCCGTACAGTGAAGCGGAGCCGGGTGAGCCGGGCGAAGCTCGGTGCGGATGTGTCGTCGCCGGCGTCCGTGATGGCGGTCGCGTCCACGGTCGCCTCGGCGCGCGGGATGCCCAGGGCGGACGCGAGCATCCCGATCAGACCGGACCGGGTGGGGTGTGCCACCGTGTCGCGATCGGTGAAGGCGCTGTGCTCGCCCCAGGACTGGAGTGGAGCGCCGAGTTGGATCAGGAACCCGGTCACGTCCGGTCGGCCCCTTCCGCGGGCCAGACGGCCGCGACGGCTCCGGCGATCAGCTCCGGGTAGGAGGCGACCTGCTCGCCGAGTCCGTCCCACGCCTTCTCGTCGACGGAGGCGTGCGCGCTGTGGACAACCCCCGCGTCGCCCAGCAGGCGCTGGATGCGGGTGGCGTAGTCGTTGAGGGCCTCCCGCGAGGACCGTCCCCAGCCCTCCGACCGGGCCTGTACCGGCTTTTCGAAGGCGGCGGCGAGGGAGAGCGGCCGGTCCGCACGGACGCAGATGTGCACAAGGTCGGGGGCGGTGTGCGGGGCGGTGGAGGTCTTCTTGGCCGACGGCAGCGTGCTGATGAACGCTGTGGCGAAGGCAGTGGCGAGAGTGCGCGCGGTGCCGGGCTCGGGGACGCTCCCGGTGAGGTCGCGGAGGTCGAGGGTGGCGTAGCGGTAGAAGACGCCACTGCTGAACTCGCCGGTGTTCATGTGGGCGCTGCCCGCGTCCGTGGCCCACTGGTCGGCGTCGTCGACCGCCGTGAAGAAGTCCGCCTGAACGGACGTGCTGTGGGTGGTGAACGCGTGGGCGACCTGGACCGCGCCGTCCACTCCGGCACCGGGGATCTCGGCGAGCATCCGGCCGAAGAGCGCGATAGAGCCGTTGCGTGAGCGCAGAACCTCATGGATGGCGTCCTTGGGAAGCAGAGCCTTGGCTGCGGCGGTCTTGCTGCCGAGGGCCTTCTCCAACGCCTCGCGGTGCTCCTCCGCGATGTCGGCGAGCGCGGCTGCCGCGGTGCCGGGGAGGAAGAGCAGGGAGGCGGTGGTCCGGTCGCCCTTCTCCAGCGCGAGCTTGGAGTCGGTGGAGCGGATGATCTGCGCGCCGGCGAGTTCGGCGAGTTCGGCGGGCCAGCCACGCTTCTCCGTCAGCTCCCCCGCGACCTGCTGCGGCAGGCGGCGGGTCCGTACGGCCTGTTCGCCGATCTGCTCCTCGACGGCGAGCCGAGTCGGCCGCTTCCACGCCTGACTGGACACGCGGGTGCGGGTGCTGCCGCCGAAGGTGACGGTCTTGGGGGACCCGAGGTCGTCCCGGTTGACGTTGCTGTACGGGAGCGTCTGGGTGATGTGGAGGTCCAGAAAGCGGGGCTTGTCCGACGTGGTGGCGGCGGGTGCGGTCATCGCACGGGTCCTTTCGTGAAGCTGACGTAGATAGGTGGGTGTGAAGCGTGGCCCTGTGTTACGTGGCCGGGTCGGCGGAAGGGGCGGCGGTGCCGTCGTCAGCGTCTCGTCTTCCGGAACCGGCCCGGTCCTCGGTCGCGGCGGCTTTCTCGCGGCGCAGGGTGCGGTAGAAGTCCTCCAGCCAGCGGGTCGCCACCGAGTCGCGGTAGTGGTGCCACGCGATCAGGTCGCGCAGCAGACAGGCGTAGTCCGCCGCGACACCGGCCGAACCCAGCTGGCGCAGCACGGCGGGGAGCATGCGGTGGATGCCGTCGGCCTCCTGCCGGACCATCAGATGGAGCCGGGCCTCCGCCCCGTTTTCCTTGATCCCCTCCGGCCCTTGGCGCGTGACGGCCACGGCCAGGCTCTCCCCGAGGCTGGTGCCGGAGGGCCGGAATCCCGCGGTGGCGGACGGAGCGCCGGCGTCGCCGCCGGGGACCGCCGCGACGTGGCCCGCCTCTGCTGTGTCGGCCGCCCCGGCTGTCTGGGCTGCCCCGCCCGCCTTGCCTCTGGCTGCCGCCGCCGAAGCCTGGGCGTCCGCGCTGTCGGCGTCCGCCAGGCGCTGGGTGCGGGGCCGTGCCGCGATCAGGGCGGCCACGGCGTAGTAGGCCCGCCGCCGGGGGCCTCTGGCGTCGTCCGGAACCAGTCCGCCTCGCAGCAGGGCCGCGTGCGTACGAGCGGGGACTTCGTCCACCGGTTTGGCCAGCCCGCGACGGAGTGCCTGCTGGGTGCCCGAGTCGGCGCATTGCGCGCGGACGTCCGCCACGAAGCTGTCGTAGGGCTCCAGGGAGGGGATACGGGGCTCAGGAGGGGCGTCACTCCTGGTGTCCCGCGTGGCGGTTGTGGTCATGCTGATGTCCTCTCCTTGTCCGTCGCCCGCGTCGTCCCGGCGGGGCGGCGCGGCTGCCGGACGCCTTGGTCGAGGAGGCCGCGCACCAGCCCCCGAGCACCTTCGCGGGCCTTCGCGCCGCGTGGGGTGCCCGCGACCGGCCTGGTCACCTCGTCGTAGATCCGCAGGGCGAGACGGCCGAACGACCGCATCGCGTGCGTGAAGTCGCGGGAGTCCAGGGAGTCCCAGAAGAGCTCCTCGGCCGCCGGCCAGTACGCCGCCAGCGCCGCGTCAGGCCAGGGTCCGCCGCCTTTATCCCTCTTGCCCGGCTTGTCGTCAGTGAAGGGGGTCGTATACGAACGCCAGGCGACACGGAGCGCGAACACCAGGCGCTGGGCGGCCTTTTCCGCCGCCTCCCTGCCCTCCTTCACCCCGAGTGCCAGCTTGTTGTCTGCCGACTCGTCCGAGGCTTCGAGCAGAGCGAAGAGCGGCGGTGTGAAAGCGCTGAAGTAGGTGCGGTCCCGGGTCTGGCCGTCCTGGTCGAAGCCGTAGGCGCAGACGCGCAGCGTGTGGAAGGCGGGTTCCGGGATCTGCCCGACCAGGCCGTCCAGGACGAGCGGCCGCTTCCCCCCATCGCCCCGGTTCAGTAGGACAAGCGCGTCCAGGTCTCGCCACAGCGACCGCTCGGCCTCGGCGTCGCGGGGACGCAGCGTGCCGTCCTTGCCCTCGTCCCAGATCAGGTACGGGTCGGTGTGCGGCGGACGGTTCTCGCGGAACGCCCAGGTGATCGTGGCGTCCACGACGCTCTCGCCGTCGGGCCCCGGGTGAAGCAGGATCGCGTGCCGGTACTGCTCGGTGAGCGCCGACAGCGGACCGACGGCTCCGGAGGGTGAAGCCAGCGGATTCGGGAGTTCTTCACGCTCCCACGGGCAGGCGTCCATCACTGCGGATCTCCCGGCCGTCCCGGCCGTCCCGGCCGTGCTGGGCTGGGGCCAGGTACTGGGGGCCGGGATACCGAGCAGCAACGTCTCGAACAGCGACCGACCCTGCGGGTGATAGGACATGGCCCGTCGTAGCGGCCCGGCGAAGGTGTTCCCGAACCGCTTGCCGGAGACGGTGCGCGGTGTGCACTGGCCGGACGGGCCGTAGTAGAGCTGCGCGATGAGGTGCAGGGCCGCCTCCGCGGACGGGATGGCCACCTGGTCGGCGTCGGTGAAGTGTCCGAAGAAGACCTGATTGCTGCCGGCGGGGCGGGCCATCACCAGCTTGTTGACGCCCGAGTGGTTGGGGGACTCGTCGGCCAGCCGGGGGTCTTGAAGGAACGGGCGGACGGGATCGTGCAGGCGCATCCGACTGCCGTGCTCGCTCAGGTAGTCGTCCACCGATGCGGGGTGGAAGCCCTGCTCCGCCTCCAGCATGTCGTAGCGCAGATCCTGCCAGTCGGCGGTGTTCGACGCCGTGTGGAGGCCGGTGATGCGTGCGGCCATCGCGCACAGCACGCGCATCAGGCCCGAGGCGGCCGGCGGGAGCCCCACGGTGAGCCCGTCGATCCGGTGGGCGTTGAGCAGGAGCTCGCGCAGACTGACGCTGGATGCGGCGCCTCCTTCCCTGGTCCGGACGGGAAGCCAGGGGCGTGTGCGGAGGTCGAAGTGGTCGTCTTGGGGATCAGCGGGCATGGCGAGAAGGCACCTCGATCGGTGAAGGGAAAGCGTGCGACGGGGGCGCGCTGGGGCGGTGTGGTGCCGTAGGTTTGAGGTCTCCGCGCAGGCGGAGGTGGGCCGACGCTCAGGTGCGTGAGCCCGGGAGGCAGCGCTCCCTCTCCCCGCGAAGGCGGGGGTTGATGACGCAGGCCCTGACTGGTTGCCAGAAAACCCCGATCCGGATGCATGTGACGATAGGACTAACTCTGCGTGCTTAGCGAGCAGTTGGTCCAAGACGCTGAGGTGCGTGGGCAGATCTACGCAATTTTGCCTATGACCAGCCCCAGCGAATGATCGAGCGTCAGGACTCGCTCGCCCAGGACCGCCCCCGCCGGAGCACCCCCGTCCGCGACCCGCTGCGGCAGCAGGACGAGGCGGGCCAGTCGCGGCTCGTTGCGCCAGGCATCCGGCGGCTCATGCGCCTCGGTGCATGCCCGCCGCCACGGGCCGTGCGCGAGGGGCACCACGTGGCCCAGCAGCGTACGTACCTCGGCGCGGGTGAAGCGGTCGTCGCGCGAGCCCCCTGACTCCGGAAACGGGATCGTGCACGCTTCGTCCAACCAGCGGTTTCCGGCCTCGTCGTCGAAGACGGGCAGCAGCTGGACGGTCTCCGCTCCGAGCCGGGTGGCGACGAGATCCTCGTCCGCGTCGCTGGTGGTCAGCTGGTGCAGGGAGTCGACCCTCGCGGGGGACGGCAGCATGACCATCCCGGCGAGCCCGGTGCGCGCCATGTCGTCGGTGAGGCGCTGGACATCCCGCTGCATGAGCGCGTCGGGGTCGGCGGAGGCGAACTCCGGGTCGTAGACCTCGTCGACCAGGCGCTGTACGTCCTCCGGAACCCGGACCGGAGCGTCTCCCTGCCGCTGGAGAAGTTCCAGCGTGCGCTGAAGCAGAGACGGCGCGTAAACGTCGCCCCAGGCGGCCGGTACCAACAGCCGCCCGTCGCCCCCGACGGGGGCGAGGACCGCAAGCCGGGGACCATCGCACCACCCCGGGCGCGACGGTCCGGGCGCCGAGTGCCGCCAGACCCGGCCGGCCCGCTGCAACAGCAACGCCATCGGCGCGAGGTCGGAGACGATCACGTCGAAGTCCAGGTCGAGGGACTGCTCGATGACCTGGGTGGAGACGAGCACGGCGCCGCGCGGAGGCTTGGGGCGGCATACGCCCTTCTTGCCGGTCCGGCCGAACCAACGCTCGGCTTCCTCCGTGAGCGCGGCCCTGCGGCGAGCCGGGAAGCGGGCGTGCAGCAGCCGCAGCCGGGGACCGGCTGCGGCGTCCCCGTCTCCCGCCGCGTCGTCGGGCGAACGGTCGTCCCAGCCCCCGTAGTCGGGTCCGTACAGGGCTCGGTAATGCTCACGAAGCGCCTCGTACGTCTTCTGGGCCTCGGCGACGGTTGTGCAGATCACGGCCGCGCAGCCGCCCTCGGCCGTCACCCCCTGAAGCTCGTCGATCAGCGCGGCGAGGCGTCCGTCCGCCACCGTGACGTCGTAGGTGTGAGTAACCGGCAGAACGCTCATCGACAGTGCCCGCCCCCGCTCGCTGCCCACCGGCTTCTCCGGCACGGTCACGGAGCCAGTCTTCGCGTCGACGTACATCCAGCCCGGATACGTGGGCGAGGGAAGCCCGTGCGGCCCTGAGGCACGGCCGGTCCCCGCCAGATAGGACTCAACCAAGCCTGCGGCCGTCTCGCCGGTGACCGTGGCCGAGAGCAGCACCACCGGTACGCCCATGGCGCCAAGCCACACCAGCAGCCGCAGGAGCAGCGCGTGCGTGTACGCGTCGTAGGCGTGGGCCTCGTCGATCACGACCGTCTTACCGGACATCCCCAGATGGCGGAGGGCGTTCCGCTTCAAGGGCAGAACGCCCATCAGGATCTGGTCGACGGTCCCGACGGCGATCGGGGCGAGAATTCCGCGTCCGCGCGATCGCAGCCATCGGCTGGCCACGACGGATATCCCGGCCACTCCTCGTGGGCCATCGTCGTGATCGGACAGCACGCGGGGCTCGGCCTCCCCATCGTCCGGTAAGGGGTGCTCGGCATAACGCTCATAGAGGTCCGCGGCACCGTGCAGCAGAGTCACTTGTGCCGGGTCCAGCAGATTTCGCTCGGCAAAGCCGACGACGCGGTGGTACATCTGGTTGGCCGTGGCCTGGGTCGGCAAGGCGAAGAACAACCCGCCTCTGCCGGACGCCGCACCCATCACCGTCGCGGCGTACAGCGCCGCCTCCGTCTTCCCTTCCCCGGGAGGCGCGGTCACCAGCAGTACGCCCGGACCGCGTACCGCCCCGGGGAGCGCCTCTTCGATGCTCGTCTGCAACGGGTAGGGCCGATCGATCTCCGGGAACAGCCCCGTGAACCCCTGGAGCCGGAAGTCGGCGCGTCCCAGCCCCGCGTCCGCGACAAGCGCCGGAGCCGCGTCCGAGGCGCGGCGCGCGTGAGCGAGCAATGACGGCGGAGACGTGAGAGCCCTTTCCGCATCCGGGTCCGCGCCCGCCTCCGCCTCCGCTGCGGCCTGCTGGGCGGAGACGGCGTGTTCCTGGCTTGCCAGCCAGTCCGAGACAATGACCACCCCCGCGATGGTCACCGCCAGCTCCACGGGCATCGCCCGTCCGACGGGCGCCTCAGGCCGCCCCAGTACATCGTGCAGAGCGGCCACATGCTCGCGCCGCTGCTCGGCCCAGCCACCGGTCCCCAGTTCGGGAAGGCCGCACAGCGGATCGCGCACATCCCGCGCCTCCGCCCCCTCGGGATACCGGCCGTGGTGCCCGCCGAGTAACTGAGCCACCTGCGTCAGCAGAAGCCGGGCAGGTCGGCCCGACGCCGGGTATCCGAGCGCGGCCAACAACTGCGGGAGCGACCGATTCGTGGCGACCTCATGGCGGATCTTCCTCGCCTGGCTGTCGTGCTCGCGCTCATGCGCATAGACACTCTCGCTGAGGAACGCGCAAGCTCCGGGCTTGTCCTGGGCGGCCATGCCCTGGAACTGCGGGAGGATTTTCCCGATGTCGTGCAGACCGGCCCAGAACATCACCAGCCGCCTGGCCTCAGCCACCGGAACCCTCAGCGCATCGGCTATCGCTTCACGCTGCGCCACGGCCAGAACCGAGTCCCACACGGCCCCGGCGACCATCGCCGTGTCGAGAAGATGCCCTATGAGCGGGTAGGGCTTCTCCAGCCCGTTGGACTTCCCCCACAGCCGCGTATCGATCACGGGCTCGCCCCCTCCTGCTGCTTGCGCGTACTCCGGCCTCCGCGTGCTTTGTCGCGTGCCGGTGCGCTCATGATTGGGGAATAGAAGGACAGTACGAACAGAAAGAGGCAAAGAGCCTATGCGGCCGTAAGGCGCACACTATGATCCGCGTGAAGCCGGGACCCGACCCATGTGCCGCCGTCAGGCGGCGCTTCCGGGCGCTCCCATCGGGTTGCGGTCTACCGCCGCCAACGCGCCTCTTCGACAGCGCATATCCTGTAGCAACACCCACGCCACGGCGGCGCCGACGCACCCCTCGCTACTCTCCCCATGCCGACGGGTCCCAAGTCCGTGCACTCCGCCATGTGCGTCTAACATCGTGGCTGGGAGACGAGGGCGCTTGGTCAAGAAACGGCAAAGGGCCTCTGAAGTCGCAGGTGGCAAAGTGTGCTCCCCGCGCAGGCGGGGGTGGTCCGCGGTGCGCCGGTCGGCGCAGGGCCCTGGTCCTGTGCTCCCCGCGCAGGCGGGGGTGGTCCGCCGGTCACCGAGTCGGAGGAGGCCGAGGGGGAGTGCTCCCCGCGCAGGCGGGGGTGGTCCGGTCCGGCCCTCTTCGTCGGCTTTGATCAGGCCGTGCTCCCCGCGCAGGCGGGGGTGGTCCGCCCGCCGACCGGCCGCTGATGACCATGCGAGTGTGCTCCCCGCGCAGGCGGGGGTGGTCCGGTAAACCACTCTCGGTCGCGGTGGACCCGGCAGTGCTCCCCGCGCAGGCGGGGGTGGTCCGAGATCGGATGCCGAGGTGGCGACGGACGCTGAGTGCTCCCCGCGCAGGCGGGGGTGGTCCGGCGTACGAGGTGTTCGGCTTCAGCCCGCCCACGTGCTCCCCGCGCAGGCGGGGGTGGTCCGCAGGGTCAGGACGCGGAGCTCAGGGCGTACATGTGCTCCCCGCGCAGGCGGGGGTGGTCCGCGCCGGCCGCACCGCCCGCGGTGGTGGTGGCGGTGCTCCCCGCGCAGGCGGGGGTGGTCCGAACGCAGCGCCGGGAAACGGCTCGTACTGGGCGTGCTCCCCGCGCAGGCGGGGGTGGTCCGTCACCTCGGAGCGGGTTGCCGAGGAGCAGGCGGTGCTCCCCGCGCAGGCGGGGGTGGTCCGTACGCCGCCCTCGACGCCATCGGCGACGACTGGTGCTCCCCGCGCAGGCGGGGGTGGTCCGCCCTCGGCATCGTCGTCGCCCTCGGCGGCGCCGTGCTCCCCGCGCAGGCGGGGGTGGTCCGCAGCATGCGGTGCGCTGGGACATGCGGAATAGGTGCTCCCCGCGCAGGCGGGGGTGGTCCGGCGCGGGCGCCAACATAAAGCGCCTCGATCTGGTGCTCCCCGCGCAGGCGGGGGTGGTCCGTCAGCGGATCCTCGACCTCTTTGACCGAATCGGTGCTCCCCGCGCAGGCGGGGGTGGTCCGGACGGCACCACCCACAGCAGCGGCCCGCAGCGGTGCTCCCCGCGCAGGCGGGGGTGGTCCGGTTCGGCTGTGTGCGGTAGTCCACGACGATCCGTGCTCCCCGCGCAGGCGGGGGTGGTCCGATCGTGTTCACGATCAGCGGGCTGAGGCTCGCGTGCTCCCCGCGCAGGCGGGGGTGGTCCGGTGCGGGCGGGCGGCGGGCCGGGCTTCGGCGGGTGCTCCCCGCGCAGGCGGGGGTGGTCCGGCCGCATCTTCGCCGCGCCGGCCGGATCGTACGTGCTCCCCGCGCAGGCGGGGGTGGTCCGCGACCTGACGCCGCCTGGCCTCGACGGCGCGCGTGCTCCCCGCGCAGGCGGGGGTGGTCCGACCATCACCGGCGGCACCATCACCGGCTCCCTGTGCTCCCCGCGCAGGCGGGGGTGGTCCGGACGTCGCTGACCCCCTCGGCCTTGAGGTCAAGTGCTCCCCGCGCAGGCGGGGGTGGTCCGATGCGGGCCTTGTCGTCGGCCATGCGCTTGGCGTGCTCCCCGCGCAGGCGGGGGTGGTCCGTCCCACGGCTGGGGGGTCAGCTCGGCGACGACGTGCTCCCCGCGCAGGCGGGGGTGGTCCGACGAATACGGAGCTCGGGCGATGCGCGGCGGGGTGCTCCCCGCGCAGGCGGGGGTGGTCCGTAGCGGATCAACTGTTCAGGGCTGTAGCAGCAGTGCTCCCCGCGCAGGCGGGGATGGTCCTCCCACATGTTGATGACGACCAGGAAGGACACCGTGCTCCCCGCGCAGGCGGGGGTGGTCCGTCGGGGATGTCGCCGAGACGGCCCTTGGTGACGTGCTCCCCGCGCAGGCGGGGGTGGTCCGAACACGCCTGCTCAGCTTCCTCGGCACATACGGTGCTCCCCGCGCAGGCGGGGGTGGTCCGTTCATGGGCGACATACTCCTGTCCGCCCGGGAGTGCTCCCCGCGCAGGCGGGGGTGGTCCGTCGAACCACTCGCCCCGAATGCGACGCCGCTTGTGCTCCCCGCGCAGGCGGGGGTGGTCCGCGCCGCGAAGAGCGGCGCTGGCGGAAGGAAGCGTGCTCCCCGCGCAGGCGGGGGTGGTCCGTAGCGGATCAACTGTTCAGGGCTGTAGCAGCAGTGCTCCCCGCGCAGGCGGGGGTGGTCCGCTGGCGGCGTCCCTCGGCGGTGGGGACGTGCAGTGCTCCCCGCGCAGGCGGGGGTGGTCCGCCGGGGTCGGTGACTCGGAGGGTGGGCCGGTTGTGCTCCCCGCGCAGGCGGGGGTGGTCCGTCGCGGCGCGCGGCGTTGGAGGAGGTGTAGCCGTGCTCCCCGCGCAGGCGGGGGTGGTCCGACCTGGAGCACCTTCGCCAGCGAGCTCTGGCCGTGCTCCCCGCGCAGGCGGGGGTGGTCCGCACATGGCGTACCTGAACCCTGGAGCGGGCGCGTGCTCCCCGCGCAGGCGGGGGTGGTCCGCTGCACGGGCGGGCGGTCCTGCGGGCCGGAGGGTGCTCCCCGCGCAGGCGGGGGTGGTCCGAAACGCCGTGCGGATGCGCACCAGATCCATCCGTGCTCCCCGCGCAGGCGGGGGTGGTCCGCCCCGTGGCAAGACCTCACGCCGCCGCGTCATGTGCTCCCCGCGCAGGCGGGGGTGGTCCGGCGGTGGGGATGGCGGGGGCGTTCCCAACTTTGTGCTCCCCGCGCAGGCGGGGGTGGTCCGACCTCATCCGCCGCCCGCAGAACCTCGTCCACGTGCTCCCCGCGCAGGCGGGGGTGGTCCGGCTCTTTCCTGCGCGGAGTCCGTCGAGGATCCGTGCTCCCCGCGCAGGCGGGGGTGGTCCGCCGGATTGCGGGACACGGGCGGCGTACCGGCGGTGCTCCCCGCGCAGGCGGGGGTGGTCCGCACTTCTGCCCTTGGTGGCAGGAACAGGGGCAGTGCTCCCCGCGCAGGCGGGGGTGGTCCGCAGAAGATCCGCACCGTGCGGCGGCTGCAGGCGTGCTCCCCGCGCAGGCGGGGGTGGTCCGACGAGCCACATCACGGCCGCTCACCCCCGTCCGTGCTCCCCGCGCAGGCGGGGGTGGTCCGGTGCTCCTGGTCTCCCAGTTCCGTCCGCGCGGGTGCTCCCCGCGCAGGCGGGGGTGGTCCGGAAGGGGCGGCCCCGGTCTGTGGGTGGATCAGGTGCTCCCCGCGCAGGCGGGGGTGGTCCGAAGTACCGCCGGACCGACCCGTACGTCTACGGGTGCTCCCCGCGCAGGCGGGGGTGGTCCGCAGCCTCCAGCGGCGCGTCAGATCCGCTTCCAGTGCTCCCCGCGCAGGCGGGGGTGGTCCGGACCGCCGTGCCGACTAGCAAGGCCACGTCCAGTGCTCCCCGCGCAGGCGGGGGTGGTCCGTTCCGGTAGTCCCCTGTGATGACGTTGGGCCCGTGCTCCCCGCGCAGGCGGGGGTGGTCCACAGCACCGCCATAGACGACGATGATCCTGTGGGTGCTCCCCGCGCAGGCGGGGGTGGTCCGTACTTCAGCTACACCTACACCGCGCAGTACACGTGCTCCCCGCGCAGGCGGGGGTGGTCCGGACACTCTGTGGGTCGCCACCGGGGAGTCCTGGTGCTCCCCGCGCAGGCGGGGGTGGTCCGAGTTTGATCGGCCTGCTGAACAAGGAGGGCTAGTGCCAACGCCGTGTAGTTAGTGCTGGGTGTTGAGCGTCAAGGGGTGCGGGCGGTCAGGATGTCGATGCTGATGGTGGCTTTGTAGCTGGTTCTGTCG
>NZ_JBEXFG010000055.1:0-40415 GCF_040606675.1 Streptomyces sp. NPDC005393
CCGGTTACATTCCGAACCCGGAAGCTAAGCCTTTCAGCGCCGATGGTACTGCAGGGGGGACCCTGTGGGAGAGTAGGACGCCGCCGAACAAATTTCACAAAAGACCCCGAAGGGAACATGGTTTCCCTTCGGGGTCTTTTCGTCGTTATGCGCCCTTGGGCCCGGTGCGGGACCCGGGTGGCCGTGCCGGTAGAGTCATGGAGCATCATCGGCTTGTTCCCACAGGAGGCTCCCGGGTGGAGGTACAGGAGACACGGGTCCAGACGGACCGTGTGCTCACCATCCCGAACATCCTCAGCGCGGCGCGCCTCGTCGGTGTGCCGCTTTTCCTGTGGCTGATCCTCCGGCCGGAGTTCGGCGGGCCCAAGAGCGACGGCTGGGCGCTGCTGGTGCTGGCGGTCAGCGGTGTGAGCGACTATCTCGACGGCAAGCTGGCCCGCCGCTGGAATCAGATCAGCAGCCTTGGCCGAATCCTCGACCCGGCCGCCGACCGGCTCTACATTCTGTCTACACTCGTCGGCCTCACCTGGCGCGGGATCCTGCCCCTCTGGCTGCCCGCGGTACTCCTCGCGCGGGAGCTGGTGCTGCTGGCGATGGTCGGCATCCTCCGCCGCCATGGCTATCCGCCGCCCCAGGTGAACTTCCTCGGGAAGGCGGCCACCTTCAACCTCATGTACGCCTTCCCCTTGCTCCTTCTGAGTGATGGAAGTGGCTGGCTTCACACGACCGCCGCTATTTTCGGATGGGCGTTCGCCGGATGGGGTACAACACTCTATTGGTGGGCAGGAGTCCTCTACGTGGTGCAAGTCCGCCGGCTCGTCAAGGCGGATGCCACGGCCGACTGAGCTCGCCGTTGCGGCAAACCTGTGAGGCCGGGTGCCCGTAGCGATATGTATGGGCCATCGGGCGTGCACGGTCGGCATGACCGTCGTCTCTTCAAGGAGGACGCTTCCGACATGAAGGCCGTCGTGATGGCAGGGGGCGAGGGAACTCGCCTGCGCCCGATGACCTCGACCATGCCCAAACCGCTACTGCCCGTGGCCAACAGGCCGATCATGGAGCATGTGCTGCGGCTGCTGAAGCGGCATGGACTGAGCGAGACCGTGGTGACCGTCCAGTTTCTCGCGTCCCTGGTCAAGAACTATTTCGGTGACGGCGAGGAGCTCGGCATGGAGCTCACGTACGCCAACGAGGAGAAGCCACTCGGCACCGCCGGCAGCGTCAAGAACGCGGAGGAGGCGCTCAAGGACGATGCCTTTCTCGTGATCTCGGGTGATGCCCTGACCGATTTCGACCTCACCGAGCTGATCAATTTCCATAAGGAAAAGGGCGCGCTCGTCACCGTATGCCTGACGCGGGTTCCCAATCCCCTCGAGTTCGGTATCACCATCGTCGACGAGGCGGGCCAGGTCGAGCGCTTCCTGGAGAAGCCCACCTGGGGCCAGGTCTTCTCCGACACCGTCAACACCGGCATCTATGTGATGGAGCCGGAAGTCTTCGACTATGTCGAGCCCGACGTTCCCGTCGACTGGTCCGGCGATGTCTTCCCGCAGCTCATGAAGGAGGGCAAGCCGATCTTCGGCTATGTCGCCGAGGGCTATTGGGAGGACGTCGGCACCCATGAGAGCTATGTCAAGGCCCAGGCCGACGTCCTCGAAGGCAAGGTCGACGTCGAGCTCGACGGATTTGAGATCTCGCCCGGCGTATGGGTCGCCGAAGGCGCGGATGTGCATCCGGATGCCGACCTCCGCGGGCCGCTCTATATCGGCGACTACGCCAAGGTGGAGGCCGGCGCCGAGATCCGCGAGCACACCGTCGTCGGCTCCAACGTCGTCGTGAAGAGCGGCGCGTTCCTCCATAAGGCGGTCGTCCACGACAACGTCTATGTCGGCCAGCAGAGCAATCTGCGCGGCTGCGTGATCGGAAAGAACACCGACATCATGCGTGCCGCCCGGATCGAGGACGGCGCGGTCATCGGCGACGAATGCCTGATCGGCGAGGAGTCGATCGTCCAGGGCAATGTCCGCGTCTATCCCTTCAAGACCATCGAGGCGGGCGCGTTCGTCAACACGTCGGTCATCTGGGAGTCCCGGGGCCAGGCCCATCTGTTCGGCGCCCGGGGCGTCTCCGGGATCCTCAATGTGGAGATCACCCCGGAGCTCGCGGTGCGGCTGGCCGGGGCGTATGCGACGACGCTCAAAAAGGGCTCCACGGTCACCACGGCACGCGACCACTCCCGTGGCGCGCGCGCCCTCAAGCGGGCGATGATCTCCGCCCTGCAGACCAGTGCCATCGATGTGCGGGACCTGGAGAACGTTCCGCTGCCGGTGGCCCGTCAGCAGACCGCGCGCGGCAGCGCGGGCGGCATCATGATCCGTACGTCCCCCGGGGTCCCCGACTCGGTGGACATCATGTTCTTCGACGAGCGCGGCGCGGACCTCTCCGCGGGCGGCCAGCGCAAGCTGGACCGGGTGTACGCGCGCCAGGAGTACCGGCGGGCCTTCCCGGGGGAGATCGGCGACCTCAGCTTCCCGTCGAGCGTCTTCGACTCGTACACGGGCTCGCTGCTGCGGGCCGTGGACATCAGCGGGATCGCCGAGTCCGGTCTCAAGGTTGTCGTGGACGCTTCCAACGGAAGCGCCGGGCTCGTTCTCCCGAGCCTGCTGGGCCGGCTCGGTGTGGACGCGCTGACCATCAACCCGGGCCTGAACGAGTCGCGTCCGACCGAGACCGCCGACGCCCGCCGCTCGGGGCTCGCCCGGCTCGGTGAAATCGTCGCCTCGGCCCGCGCGGCCTTCGGCATGCGGTTCGATCCGGTCGGCGAGCGGCTCTCGCTCGTCGACGAGCGGGGCCGCATCGTGGAGGACGACCGGGCGCTGCTGGTCATGCTGGATCTGGTGGCCGCGGAGCGGCGGAGCGGGCGGGTCGCGCTGCCGGTGACCACGACCCGTATCGCCGAGCAGGTCGCGGCGTACCACGGCACCGAGGTGGAGTGGACGACGACCGCCGCGGACGACCTCACCCGGGTCGCCAGATCGGAGACGACCATCTTCGGCGGCGATGGGCGCGGCGGTTTCATCATTCCCGAGTTCAGCAGCGTCTTCGACGGTACGGCCGCCTTCGTACGGCTGATCGGCCTGGTGGCGCGCACCCAGCTGACCCTGAGCCAGATCGACGCCCGGATTCCGCGGGCGCATGTCCAGCGGCGTGATCTGGCCACTCCGTGGGCGGTCAAGGGTCTGGTCATGCGGCATGTGGTGGAGGCGGCGGGCGACCGTGACGTCGACACCACCGACGGTGTGCGGGTCGTGGAGGCCGACGGGCGCTGGGTCATGGTGCTGCCCGACCCGGCCGAGGCGGTCACCCATCTGTGGGCGGAGGGTCCGGACGACGCGTCCGCGCAGGCTCTGCTCGATGAGTGGTCCGCGATCGTGGACAGCGCGGGGCGCTGATTCACGGGCCGTCCGAGCACGTCTGAGCGCGTCGGGGCGCCGCCCCGAGGCCCCGGAACCGGCACGCCGGTGGGGCCATTGGGTGACGGCGCTCCCGACGTGCGACGATGTGCGGCATGTCGCAGCAGCCCCCCGTTCGGAGCACAGCATCGCCGAGTCCGCGCCCGCGCCTCGACGCGTCCATGTCGCTGCTGACCAATGTGATGGACCACAGTCTTGACGACGGATACGCCGAGGCCACCGCGCGGCGCGGGGAGACGGGCCGCTCCGGTCTGCCGCGTACGCTGCGCGGCAGGCTGGTGCTGGCTCTCGGGCTGGTGATGGTGGCCGTCGTGGTCACCATCGGTGCCGCCGAGGCTCGGATATCGGCGCCGACGCTGGCCAAGGAACGGGGAGAACTCATCGACCGCATCGAGTCGGGGAACTCGAAGGCGGATCAGCTCGCCAAGGGCGTGGACAAGCTCCGCGGCGAGGTGGGGGACAAGCAGCGGCAGGCGCTGGAGAAGCACGGCGGGGCCAAGGCCGATCTGGTCGCACTGCTCGCGGGGGCGAACGAGGTGACGGGCCCCGGTGTGAAGCTGGTGGTCAACGACGCCAAGCAGGCGACGAGCAGCGGCGGGGGACCGCGCGAGAGCGCCGACTTCTCCGATACGGGGCGGGTGCGCGACCACGATATGCAGCGCGTCGTCAACGGCCTGTGGGAGTCGGGGGCGGAGGCCATCTCGATCAACGGACAGCGGCTGACCGCGCTGTCGGCGATCAGGGCCGCGGGAGACGCCATACTGGTCGACAACAAGCCGCTGGCACCGCCGTATACGGTGCTCGCGGTGGGGGACGGGCGGCGGCTGAGTACCGCTTTCCAGGACAGTGCCGACGGACAGTACCTGCATGTCCTGCAGGAGAACTACGACATCCGCACGAGCATCTCCGCCCAGGACACGGTCCGGCTTCCGGCCGCGCCGAGTCTGATCGTACGTACCGCAGAACCGATAGCCGGTGACGCCGGCAAGGGTGTCGCCGACACAGGGAAGGGCACATCGTGATCGCCGTATTGGGCCTCATCGTGGGAGTCGTGGTCGGGCTTGTGGTCCGACCCGTGGTGCCGACGGTGGTCGAGCCCTATCTGCCGATCGCCGTCGTCGCGGCGCTCGACGCCGTCTTCGGCGGCTTCCGGGCCATGCTGGACGGGATCTTCGACGACAAGGTCTTTGTCGTATCGTTCCTGTCCAATGTAGTGGTGGCCGCGCTGATCGTCTTCCTTGGTGACAAGCTCGGCGTCGGCGCCCAGCTGTCGACGGGAGTCGTGGTCGTGCTCGGTATCCGCATCTTCTCCAACGCCGCCGCGATCCGGCGCCATGTGTTCCGGGCGTGAGGCCGATGACGACCGACGAGACCCCTGAGAAGCCGGAGCGCCCGGAGCCGTCCGAGCAGCGCGGTACCCCGGAGCGCCCGGAGAAGCCCGACGCCCCCGAGCGGTCCGAGAAGCCGGAGCAGCGGTCGAAGCCCGAGCGGCCCGAACGGCTCGAGACGCTTGAGCGGACCGGGGTGCCCCGGCAGCCGGAAAAGCCCCGGCAGCCGGCCCAGCCCGAGAAGTCCGAGGCGGCGGCAGGGAAGCCCGAGCGGCCCGAGGTGGCGGCCGGGAAGCCCGAGCGGCCCGAGGCGGCTGCCGGGAAGCCGGAGCAGCCGGAGAAGGGGCCCGAGCGCCGGGGCGAACCGGACCGGCCCAACGCCACCGGGCCCGGGCCCGCCGTCCCCAGGGCCGTTCGCCCCGGGCCCGCGGCGGGCAAGCCCCTGCCGCCGGAGGCGCCGCGCGGCGAGCCCGCCGGCGCGATCCCCGACGACGGGCCTCGGAAGGGGCCCGGAGACCACTGGGAGCCCGCGCCCGAGCCCGAGGCCGGGCAGACGGCCGAGGAGCCGCTGACCGGCCGCCGGCGACTGGTGAAGGGCGTATGGCCGCCCCGGCTGACCCGCGCGCAGCTGATCGTCGCCCTGCTGCTTTTCGGCCTTGGTCTGGGCCTGGCCATCCAGGTGCGTTCGACCAACGAGAACAGCGTGCTGCGCGGCGCCCGCCAGGAGGATCTGGTACGGATCCTCGATGAGCTGGACGCCCGCACCCAGCGGCTGCAGGATGAGAAGCGCCGCCTCGAGAGCCAGCGGACCGAGCTGGAGAACAGCTCGGACCAGGCCGAGGAGGCCCGTAAGCAGACGCTCCAGAAGGAGCAGCAGCTCGGCGTGCTCGCGGGCACGGTCGCCGCCCAGGGGCCGGGCATCACGATGACCATCAACGACTCCCATGGCTCCGTCGAGGCCGACATGCTGCTCGACGCGGTCCAGGAGCTGCGGGCGGCGGGCGCCGAGGCGATCCAGATCGGCAAGGTCCGAGTGGTCGCCAACACGTACTTTTCGGACAGCGGCGGGGCGGTCGAAATCGATGGACGGAAAGTGACGCCCCCGTACGTTGTCAAGGTGATCGGCAAGCCGGAGGATCTGGAGCCGGCGCTGAACATTCCGGGCGGAGTGGTGCAGAGTCTGGAGAAGGAGCAGGCCACTGTGTCCGTCGTGCGGGACAAGAAGATCGTTGTGGATGCCTTGCGATCGGCGAAGCGGCCTGACTACGCTCGGTCGTCATCACGGTGAGGCGGTTCGAAATGAGGGTCTCTCGGGGAGACCATGTGGATGCGGGGGGTCAACGCACCGGAAGAGTCGTGCGTGATGGAAACTGTCTGGTGGTCACGGACGTTGTGAGGATGTCCGGACCGTCTGGTGTGTGCATCGAGGGTTTGTCCTGCCCCACGGGCGGGTCTGTTTCAGTCAAGGGGAATCGCCCGTGAAGTTGTTCGGGAAGTTGTTCGGCAAGAGTGCCCGCCAGGACGGCGGCAGCAGCACCGCTCGTCATCGTGCCCCGCGTAGCGCGGAGGAGAGTGGAGGGGGGACCGAGGAGCGTCCGCTCTTCCGGGACCAGATCGGCGCGCAGGGCGGCGACATTTCGGGCGGCCAGGGCGCGTCTTCTGTTGACCCCTCGGCGGCCGGACGCATAGGTTTCGAGGAACCATCGACCTCTAGTGGTGGAGGGTTCGGTTTGCCTGTTTGCAATAGGTGCGGGCACCGGAACGCCGAGGCCAGCCGGTTCTGTTCCAACTGCGGCGCGCCGCTGCGGGGCGGAGTGCCCTCCGAGCGCGCCTCGGAGACGACCTCGACGATCTCGATCTCCGGCATCGAGGCGTACGACTCCGAGGTGACCGGGCAGACGCAGCTGCCGTCGCTCAGCCCGGAGGCCCAGGCCGCCGTCGAGGCGCTGCCCCTGGGATCGGCCCTGCTGGTGGTCCGCCGCGGGCCGAATTCGGGCAGCCGCTTCCTGCTGGACAGCGATATCACCACGGCCGGCCGCCATCCGCAGAGCGACATCTTCCTGGACGATGTGACGGTCTCCCGCCGCCATGTCGAGTTCCAGCGCGGCCAGGACGGCAGCTTCACCGTCGTGGACGTCGGCAGCCTCAACGGGACGTATGTCAACCGGGAGCAGATCGACGCGCCGGTGGTGCTGTCCAGCGGCGACGAGGTGCAGATCGGTAAGTACCGGCTGGTCTTCTACCCGAGCCAGCGGGGCGTCGGCATCTGACCCGTCAGGGGAGGTCCATGCTTCAGACACCGTCGGGCGGTGCCGATGCCGGCACCGCCCCCGCGGGCAGCCGGTCGATGAGCATCGGCACCGTGCTGAATCTGCTGCGGGACGAGTTCCCCGAGGTCACCATCTCCAAGATCCGTTTCTTGGAGTCGGAAGGTCTGGTGGAGCCGAGGCGCACCCCGTCCGGCTACCGCAAATTCAGCCAGGAGGATGTGGAGCGGCTCGGCCACATCCTCCGGATGCAGCGTGACCACTATCTGCCGCTCAAGGTCATCCGGGAGCATCTGGAGGCCCTGGAGCGCGGGGAGAAGCCGCAGCTCCCCGCCGTTTCGCAAGGGGCGCAGCAGGGTGAGCTGATCGACGGCTGCGCACGGACCGTCCCGGACGGCCCGACGGCCCCCCGGGTGGGCCGTGCCGAGCTGCTGGCGACGGCCGAGGTCAGCGAGGCTGAGCTGGCCGAATGGGAGTCGTACGGGCTGATCGTGCCGGTCGAGGGCGGCGGGTACGACATCGAGGCGGTGACCGTCGCCCGGCTCCTCGCCGAGCTCGGCCGTTTCGGTCTGGAACCACGCCATTTGCGAATCATGAAAGCGGCCGCCGAGCGCGAGGCGGGGCTGGTCGAGCAGGTGGTCGCTCCGCTGCGGCTGCATCGAAATCCGCAGACCAGAGCGCATGCGGAGGCAAGTGCGCGGGAGCTCGCCACGCTCTCCGTACGGCTTCACGCGGCCCTTGTGCAGTCGGCTCTGCGGGCCCAGACGCCCTGAGCGATTCGGCCCCGACTATCCAAACCGGGCGGGCACGTCCTAGGGTTGCTGTGTGAACGAGCTCGACGTCGTGGGTGTCCGGGTGGAAATGCCCTCCAACCAACCGATCGTGCTCCTGCGTGAAGTGGGAGGCGACCGCTACCTCCCCATCTGGATCGGACCAGGGGAGGCGACCGCGATCGCCTTCGCTCAGCAGGGCATGGCTCCGGCGCGCCCGCTGACCCACGACCTTTTCAAGGACGTACTCGAGGCGGTCGGCCAGCAGCTCACGGAGGTCCGGATCACGGATCTGCGGGAGGGGGTCTTCTACGCGGAGCTGGTCTTCGCCAGCGGCGTGGAGGTCAGTGCGCGGCCGTCCGACGCCATAGCGCTCGCGCTGCGCACCGGGACGCCGATCTACGGCAGTGACGGGGTGCTGGACGACGCGGGTATCGCGATCCCGGACGAGCAGGAGGACGAGGTGGAGAAGTTCCGCGAGTTCCTCGACCAGATCTCGCCCGAGGACTTCGGCACCAGCAGCCAGTGACCTGGGTCAGTGAACCGCCGTCCGTGGGCGGTCTGCCGGTCCTCGCCAGCGCATTCGAGTAGCCTTTCCCGGAAGAGGGACACGGGAAACCACCCTCAGGGTGATTATCACTCGGCGTGCCGAGTGTGGCGATCGTTGACGCACCCCGGGTGACTGCCTACCTTCAAGATGGCAGGTCGAGGACGGAGGTCGGCGTGAGAAGCACCGGCGACGGCACAGCGGCCGGCGGTCCGTATACGCTCCCAGGGAGCGCACCGGCCGATCCGGCACTCAAAGCTCGGGTCGCGGCACAGGCCGCGCCGCCGCGTGAGCCCGCCGCGGGGGGGAGGGAGCGGGTCGGTTACCGCGGCCCCACCGCATGCGCGGCCGCGGGCATCACCTACCGCCAGTTGGACTACTGGGCCCGTACGGGGCTGGTGGAGCCGAGCGTGCGGCCCGCGTACGGCTCGGGCAGCCAGCGGCTCTACAGCTTCCGGGACGTCGTCGTCCTGAAGATCGTGAAGCGGCTGCTGGACACCGGCGTGTCCCTGCAGAACATCCGGGCGGCCGTCCAGCATCTGCGGACCCGCGGTCTCGACGACCTCGCCCAGATGACGCTGATGAGCGACGGCGCGACCGTCTACGAATGCACCTCGCCCGACGAGGTCGTCGACCTCCTCCAGGGCGGCCAGGGCGTCTTCGGGATCGCCGTCGGCGTCGTCTGGCGGGATGTCGAGAGCGCGCTGTCCCAGCTGCACGGCGAGCGGGTGGACACTGGCGAGACGCTCGTCGGGCACAACCCCGCCGACGAGCTCGCGGCCCGGCGCAACAAGGCGGGCTGAGGGCGCGGGTCCGAGACGGGCCCCGGCTGGGGCGCGCCGCTGTCGTCGCGCCGCTGTCGTAAGGGAGGGCGCGCGGAGGCCGCTCGGGTTCCCATCCGGTTTGGGGTGCCCCCGGCCCCCGGCTGGGGGCACCTTCCAGCGGTAGCTGGGGGCGAGCCGAAGGGGCGCGCCGCTGTCGAAAGGGAGAGCGCGCGGAGGCCCTTCGGGTTCCCATCCGGTTTGGGGTGCCCCCGGCTCCCGGTTGGGGGCACCTTCCAGCGGTAGCTGGGGGCGAGCCGAAGGGGCGCGCCGCTGTCGTAAGGGAGAGCGCGCGGAGGCCCCGAGGAACGAGGGGTCGAGCACGGTCGACCGTCGACAGTGGCTTGAGCGCCCCGGAGGCGAACCGAGCCCTCAAAAAAAGGGGTAGATGTGAGGGGCGCGCCGACGATTCTGCATCTGGACATGGACGCCTTCTTCGCCGCGGCGGAGCAGGCGGCCAAGCCCAGCCTGCGCGGCAAGCCGGTGATCGTGGGCGGTCTCGGGCCGCGTGGCGTCGTCTCCACGGCCTCGTACGAGGCGCGGGTGTTCGGGGTCCACTCGGCCATGGCGATGGCCCAGGCCCGCCGCCTGTGTCCGAACGCGGCGTATCTGACCCCCCGCTTCACCCTCTACCGCCAGGTGAGCGATGTGGTCATGGCCCTGCTGCACACCCTGTCGCCGCTGGTGGAGCCGCTGAGCCTGGACGAGGCGTTCGTGGATCTGGAGGCGGGCGGCACCGAGCCCAGCGCGCGGGCGGCGCGCGCCGTGGGGGAGCGGCTGCGGGCCGATATCCGGGCGGCGACCGGGCTGACCGGCTCCGTAGGGCTCGCCGGATCCAAGATGCTCGCCAAGATCGCCTCGGAGGAGGCCAAGCCCGACGGCCTCGTGATCATCGAGCCCGGGACGGAGCGGGAGCTGCTCGACCCCCTGCCGGTGCGTACGCTTCCGGGCGTCGGCCCCGCCACGGCGGAGGCGCTGCGCCGGGCCGGGATCCACACCGTGGCCGAGACCCGGGAGGCGGGCGAGGCGGAGCTGGTGCGGCTGCTGGGACGGGCCCACGGGGCGTCGCTGCATCTGATGGCGAGCGGCCGGGACGAGCGGCCCGTGGTCGCCGAGCGGGACACCAAATCCGTATCCGTGGAGGACACCTTCGACGTGGACCTGACCGACCGCACCCGGGTGCAGCTGGAGGTCGCGCGGCTCGCCGACCGCTGTGTCCAGCGGCTGCGCGCCGCGGGCCGCTCGGGGCGCACGGTCGTGCTCAAGGTGCGGCGGTACGACTTCTCGACGCTCACCCGGTCGGAGACCCTGCGCGGGCCCACGGACGACCCGGGGGTGGTGCGGGAGGCCGCGGCGCGGCTGATCGAGGGCGTGGACACCACGGCGGGGGTGCGGCTGCTGGGGGTGGGCGTGAGCGGTCTCGCGGACTTCACCCAGGAGGATCTCTTCGCACAGGCCGCGCAGGCCGCCCACGACGCCCTGGAGGAGGCGGAGCGGGCCTCGGGCGCCGAAATGCCCGAGCCCGCGGGTGCGGGCGCGCAAGGGGCCGCTGAGGGCGCCGGGAAGTCGCGGCGCTGGCTGCCGGGGTCCGATGTGCGGCATGCGGAGTTCGGGGCGGGCTGGGTGCAGGGGAGCGGGGTGGGCCGGGTGACCGTGCGGTTCGAGGAACCCTGGTCGGAGCCGGGGCGGGTGCGCACCTTCCCCGTCGACGACCCGGCGCTGGAGCCGGGCGAGCCGCTGCCGCTGGTACGGCCCGCGGAGCGGGAAGCAGGCGTCGGCGGGGGTCAGCCGCCGGTCACATCGAGCCCGTAGTGGTGGTACAGCTGCAGCTCCTGCTCGGGAGAGAGATGGCGGCCGACCCCGAAGTCCGGCGCGTCCTTGATCAGTGCCCGGTCGTACGGCACCCGGAGCGTGTCGCCGACGACCTCGCTCGGTTCGAGCGGTACGAAGACGTCCCGGCTGAACAGTCCGGTGCGTACCGCCGCCCATTCGGGCTCGCCGGTCGCGTCGTCGAGATAGACCTCGTCCACGGTGCCGATCTTGGCGCCCTCGCGGTCGAATGCCTTGCGGCCGATCAGGGTCCGCGGGTCGATATCGGTCTGCACGCTCTCTCCCACAGGGTGGCAATTCTCCAGTGATACCTACAAAAAGCCACATCGCCGCGCACGGCCACTCGAGCGGTCGGTGACCAGCCCCGGCGACAGATGCGCTGGTACGCTGACTGTGGCTGCAGACCCCGTGCGGGAGAGTCCTCCGCCGACGCTGTCGGAGGCGCCGAAGGAGCAAATCCTCCCCGGAATCTCTCAGGCACACGTACCGCGCGGGCGAGGTCACTCTGGAAAGCAGGGTGGGCCACGGGCGAGTACGGCTCCCGAACCCCTCCTCACCGACGGTGAAAGCCGGTCCGCGGCACGGGGACCGGTGAAGCTCTCAGGTTGAGATGACAGAGGGGGAGGCCGTCCGGGCACCCGCGCCGCGGTGCCCCTCGCCGGTCGTTACAGACCAGGAGGCCCCCGCAGATGACCGCCAACCGCATCTCACTCTCCGACCTGGAGCGCTGTACTCCGTTCGAGCAGCGCCATATCGGTCCCGACAGTGAGGCGCAGGCCAAGATGCTCGCCCAGGTCGGCTTCGGCTCGCTCGACGAGCTGACCGAGGCCGCCGTGCCGGACGTCATAAAGAGCGCCGGGGCGCTGCGCCTGCCCCCGGCCCGCAGCGAGGCCGAGGTCCTCGCCGAGCTGCGCGGTCTCGCCGATCGCAATCAGGTGCTGCCGTCGATGATCGGCCTCGGCTACTACGGCACCTTCACCCCGCCGGTGATCCTGCGCAACGTCATGGAGAACCCCGCCTGGTACACGGCGTACACGCCCTATCAGCCGGAGATCTCCCAGGGCCGGCTGGAAGCCCTGCTGAACTTCCAGACCGTCGTCGCCGACCTGACCGGGCTGCCCACCGCCGGTTCCTCGCTGCTCGACGAGGGCACGGCCGCCGCCGAGGCCATGGCGCTCTCGCGGCGCGCCGGCAAGGTCAAGGAGGGCGTCTTCCTGGTTGACGCCGACTGTCTGCCGCAGACCATCGCGGTCATCCAGACCCGCGCCGAGCCGGCCGGTGTCGAGGTGGTCGTCGCCGACCTGACCGACGGCATCCCGGACGAGGCCGCCGAGCGCGGCGTGTTCGGCGTGCTGCTCCAGTACCCGGGCGCCTCCGGCGCGGTGCGCGACCCGCGCCCCGTCATCGAGCGGGCCCATGAGCTCGGGGCGATCGTCACCGTCGCCGCCGATCTGCTCGCGCTCACCCTGCTGACCCCGCCCGGCGAGCTGGGCGCGGACATCGCGGTCGGCAGCAGCCAGCGGTTCGGCGTGCCGATGGGCTTCGGCGGCCCGCACGCCGGCTTCATGGCCGTACGGGAGTCGTTCGCGCGCAACCTGCCCGGCCGGCTCGTCGGCGTCTCCGTGGACGCCGACGGCGACAAGGCGTACCGGCTCGCGCTGCAGACCCGTGAGCAGCACATCCGCCGGGAGAAGGCCACCAGCAACATCTGCACCGCCCAGGTCCTGCTGGCCGTGATGGCCGGGATGTACGCGGTCTACCACGGCCCCGACGGGCTCGCGGCCATCGCCCGCCGCACCCACCGCTACGCCGCCGTCCTCGCCGAGGGGCTGCGGGCGGGCGGTGTCGAGCTCGTGCACGACGCGTTCTTCGACACCCTCACCGCGCGGGTGCCCGGCCGCGCCGCCGTGGTCGTCGCCGCGGCCCGTGAGGCCGGGGTCAACCTGCGGCTCACCGACGCCGACCACGTCGGCATCGCCTGTGACGAGACCACCGGACGCGCCCAGCTCGCCGCCGTATGGTCCGCCTTCGGCGTGGACGGCGGAGCCGGCGACGGCCCCGGCGTCCCCGGTATCGACGAGCTCGATGCCACGGCGGGCGAGGCGCTGCCCGCGGGTCTGCTGCGCACCGACGCGTATCTGAGCCACCCGGTCTTCCACCAGCACCGCTCCGAGACCGCGATGCTGCGCTATCTGCGGCGCCTGGCCGACCGGGACTACGCCCTGGACCGGGGCATGATCCCGCTCGGCTCCTGCACCATGAAGCTCAACGCCACCACCGAGATGGAGCCGGTCACCTGGCCCGAGTTCGGCGCGCTGCACCCCTTCGTGCCGGTCGAGCAGGCCCATGGCTACCTGACGCTGATCCGCGAGCTGGAGGAGCGGCTGGCCGAGGTCACCGGCTACGACAAGGTCTCCCTCCAGCCGAACGCCGGATCGCAGGGCGAGCTGTCCGGGCTGCTGGCCGTGCGGGCGTACCACCGGGCCAACGGGGACAGCCGGCGCACCGTCTGTCTGATCCCGTCCTCCGCGCACGGCACCAACGCGGCCAGCGCCGTGATGGCCGGCATGAAGGTCGTCGTGGTCAAGACCGGCGAGGACGGCGAGGTGGACACCGACGATCTGCGCGCCAAGATCGAGCAGTACGGCGACGAGCTGGCCGTCCTCATGGTCACCTACCCCTCCACGCACGGGGTGTTCGAGGAGCACATCACCGAGGTCTGCGCGGCGGTGCACGACGCGGGCGGCCAGGTGTACGTGGACGGCGCCAACCTCAACGCGCTGGTCGGGCTCGCCGAGCCGGGCCGGTTCGGCGGCGATGTCTCGCATCTGAATCTGCACAAGACCTTCTGCATCCCGCACGGCGGCGGCGGCCCCGGCGTCGGCCCGGTCGCGGTGCGCGAACATCTGGCCCCCTACCTCCCCAACCATCCGCTGCAGCCCGCCGCGGGTCCGGCCACCGGCGTCGGCCCGGTCTCGGCCGCGCCGTGGGGCTCCGCGGGGATCCTGCCGATCTCCTGGGCGTACATCCGGCTGATGGGCGCCGAGGGGCTGCGCCGCGCGACCCAGGTCGCGGTGCTCTCCGCCAACTACATCGCCAAGCGGCTGGAGCCGCACTACCCGGTGCTCTACACCGGCCCCGGCGGTCTGGTGGCCCATGAGTGCATCGTCGATCTGCGGCCGCTCACCAAGGCGACCGGGGTGACCGTCGACGATGTGGCCAAGCGACTGATCGACTACGGCTTCCACGCGCCGACGATGTCGTTCCCGGTCGCCGGGACGCTGATGATCGAGCCGACGGAGAGCGAGGACCTGGCGGAGCTGGACCGGTTCTGCGAGGCGCTGATCGCCATCCGCGCGGAGATCGAGAAGGTCGGCTCGGGGGAGTGGGCCAAGGAGGACAACCCGCTGCGGAACGCGCCGCATACGGCCGCGTCGCTGGGCGGGGAGTGGCACCACCCGTACACCCGGGAGGAAGCGGTCTTCCCGGCCGGGGTCGTCGCTGCCGACAAGTACTGGCCGCCGGTACGGCGGATCGACGGGGCCTTCGGGGACCGTAACCTCGTCTGCTCCTGCCCGCCGCTGGAGTCCTACGAGGGCTGACGGGGGGTCTGCGACCTCGTCAGCGGGGCCGGTTCGGCGATGCGCCGGGCCGGCCCCTGTGTGTGGTGCCGCCCACGTGTCGAAGCTAGGCGGCGGTCGCGATGTGCTCGGAACCCAGCGGCCGGCACGGTGCGATGACGCGCCCGTCCGGCAGCAGCTCACCGGTGTCCTCGAAGAGCAGGACACCGTTGCACAGCAGGCTCCAGCCCTGCTCCGGGTGGTGCGCCACGAGATGGGCGGCCTCCCGGTCGGCGGATTCGGCTGACGGACAGGGTGGTTGGTGCTGGCACATGGCAGGGTTCTTTCGCTGCGGAGTGGTGATTGTCCTGCGGCTCGCTGCGGCTTTCATGGCCGCCCCCCGTGGTGAGTTGGTCGGTTGGCTCCCAGTGTTGCCCTACGGGTCTGATTCCGCAGGGATTTCGTGGCACCGGTCTCGCTAGATAATGACGCATCACCCGTCCGGACGGTTCATCCCGGCGGGACTGTTACCAGGATGCGCCGAAGCGCCCCGTGACCCGGTGGTCACGGGGCGCTTCGGCCGTGATGAAAGAGCAGGTCAGGCAGGTGAGCCAAGCAAGGGAGCCGGGGTCAGCCGGAGGGTGAGCACGGGCAGCAGATCCGTTGCGGGGTGTGCCCGGTGGGCGGCGATACCGGGCGGGGCCGGGGCGAGCGGCACCAGCAGGTCGCCGGCGCCCAGACCGCCCTCGGCGGCGTCCGCGGCGGTGTCGCCGTGCAGCCAGAGCGTGACCATGTAGAGCTCGGGGATGGACAGCAGCCGCGGCTGGTACGCCGAGGGCAGTGACTCGGCCTGACGCAGGGCCAGTTCGGCCGATCCGACGTACGGGCCCTCGGAGAAGTGCGAGAAGGCCCAGCCGTCGGCGGTGAGCATCGCCTCCGCCGCGGCCACCGTGCGGTCGCCGTCGCGGATCAGGAACCGCCATCCGGTGAGCCGGGTCCGTGGGGGGCCCGCGGGGGTGGTGATCTCGTCCATCACATGGACGGGGAGCGGGAGTTCGGGTTCGAAGGGGCCGGGCAGGGTGGAAAGTTCGGGAGTGCGGGCCTCGCGGACGGCGGTGGGGGAGCCAAGGGCCGTGAGGACGCTGCGCAGGGCGGGCGCGGGGGCCGGGGGCACATGCAGCGGCATGGTGGGTCGCCTCTCACTTAGGAGACACGGTGGAGCGATAGCGGGCCAGGTCGGGGCGGCGCTGTCGGTGGAACGCGGGTCAAAGGGGGCCGGAACAAACGGTCCGGGCGTTGTCTCTCTGCCTCGTTAGCCGGAGTTTATACGACGAGTGTTCCCGTCATGTTTCGGCTAGCCGCACCCCGTATTGCGTACAAGGGGTTATCAGGACCCGGAGGGCGCGGGGGTTTTCCCCGATTCCATGCCAGATGAACGGATATGACCTGGCATTTTACCGCCATCGCGGTAGGCTGGATCTCGCCGGTTCATTTCCCGGCGGAATGCGCGGCTCTTGAGAGAGTACCGGCTGGGCGAGGCGCATGTGGCGTTATCGATCACATTGGTGGGCATCATCGAGGGCGGTGTACGCGGCTTGTGCCGGTGATCCACTCGAGGAGGGACGCTTCGATGGGGGAGAAGGTCGTAGCCGGCGAGTTCGATCCGTCCGGTCGGCAGCGGCAGCGCGGACGGCTCCGGCAGTGCCTCGACGGGCTGGGCCGGCTCCTGGCCGACAAGCGATTCGACCGCCCGAAGAATCTCATGGGGCTGGAGATCGAGCTGAATCTCGCCGGTGCCGACGGGCTGCCGAGGATGATGAACGCGGAGGTTCTGGAGCGCATCGCGAGTCACGATTTCCAGACCGAACTCGGGCAGTGCAATCTTGAAGTGAACATCGTGCCGCACCGTTTGCACGGACGGGTTCTCGACCGGCTCTCGGAAGAGCTCCGGACCGGGTTGTCATATGCCGATCGCAAGGCGCGGGAGGTCTCCTCCGAAATCGTGATGATCGGAATTCTTCCGACCCTCGCCGCCCGGGACCTGGGATCCGCGAACCTCTCCTACGACGATCGCTACAAACTCCTCAACGAGCAGATGCTGGCCGCCCGCGGCGAGGATTTCCTCGTCGACATCGAGGGGAAGGAGCGATTCAGCTACGCCAGCGCCTCCATCGCCCTCGAGGCGGCCTGCACCTCCGTGCAGCTGCATCTCCAGGTCACCCCGAGGCGCTTCGCGGCCGTGTGGAACGCGGCGCAGGCGGTGGCCGGCGTACAGGTCGCCGTCGGCGCCAACTCCCCCTTCGTCTTCGGCCGGGAGATCTGGCGCGAGTCCCGGCCGCCGCTGTTCCAGCAGGCCACCGACGTCCGCCCGCCGGAGTACGCGGCCCAGGGCGTGCGGCCGCGCACCTGGTTCGGCGAGCGCTGGATCAGCGACGCGTATGAGCTCTTCGAGGAGAATCTGCGCTTCTTCCCACCGCTGCTGTCGACCGGCGGGGACGAGGACCCGCTGCGGGTGCTGGACGAGGGCGGCGTGCCCGAGCTCCAGGAGCTGGTGCTGCACAACGGCACGATCTACCGCTGGAACCGGCCCGTCTACGACGTCGTGGACGGCGTTCCGCATCTGCGGGTGGAGAACCGGGTGCTGCCCGCGGGCCCCACTGTCACCGATGTCATCGCCAACGCCGCCTTCTACTACGGACTGGTCAGGGCGCTCGCCGAGGAGACCCGCCCGGTGTGGACACGGCTGCCGTTCACCGCCGCCGAGGCCAACTTCGACGCGGCGTGCCGGCACGGCATCGACGCGGTCCTCCAGTGGCCCAGGTCCGGCCGGTCCGCGTCCCTGGCCCGGACCCCCGCCGTACGGCTCGTACGGGAGGAGCTGCTGCCGCTCGCCGCGTCCGGGCTGGACGCGTGGGGTGTCGAACCCGCCGACCGCGACCGCTATCTCGGAGTGATCGAGGAGCGCTGCAAACTGCGCGTCAACGGCGCGTCCTGGCAGGCCGCGACGTACCACCGGGCGCTCGGCAGCGGGCTCGGCCGGGACGCCGCGCTCGCTGCCGTGACCCGCCGGTACATCGCCCTGATGCGGACCGACGCACCGGTGCACACCTGGCCGGCCGATCTCTCCGGGTGACGGCCTCCGGGGACGGGGCGGGCGCCGGTCAGTCCGCCCTCCCCTTCACCTCCGGACAGCGGCCGTCGGAGTGGTCGAACGTCGCGGACCTCGACCCCGTATTGTCCCCTGCGGAGCGACCATCGAGGCCAGAGCGATCGGAGTGGCCGGTGGTGCGCGGAAGTGGAGGCAGAAGTGCGGTCACAGGCGCGCGAAGCGGAGCCGCCGGTGTTCGAGGACGGGCTCTCGCGGCGGATCCTGCGCAATGAGACGCTGCTCGTACTGGCGCTGTCGCTCGGCGCCAGCGGACTGTCCGCGCTGATCAGCTTTGTCGGCTCGGTGACCAAACCGGGCGGGCTGAAGGACCAGGCCGCCACGCTCAACGCCTCCGAGGCGCCGGGGCGGCCCTGGCTGGATCTCGCCTGGCAGCTCTTCGGGATCGCGACCGCGCTGGTGCCGGTCGCGCTCGTGGCGCATCTGCTGCTGCGGGAGGGCGCCGGGCTGTGCGCGATCGGCTTCGACCGGCGCCGGCCGCGCTCCGACCTGGGCTGGGGCGCCGCGGTCGCGGCCGCCATAGGCGGCACCGGACTGCTGCTCTACCTCGGCGCGCGGGCCGCCGGGGGCAATCTGACGGTGGTGCCCGAGGCGCTGCCCGATGTGTGGTGGAAGATCCCCGTGCTCATCACCTCCGCCGTGCAGAACGCGGTGCTGGAGGAGGTGGTCGTGGTCGGCTATCTGCTGCGCAGGCTCGGGCAGTCGGGCTGGACCCCGATGGCCGCGCTGCTGGCCAGCTCGGTGCTGCGCGGTTCGTACCACCTCTACCAGGGGATCGGCGGCTTCTTCGGCAATATGGCGATGGGCGTGGTCTTCGTGCTGCTCTACCGCCGGTGGGGGCGGGTCGGGCCGCTGGTCGCCGCGCATGCGCTGATCGACATCGTGGCCTTCGTCGGATACGCCCTGCTGGCGGGCAAGGTGGACTGGCTGCCCACCGCCTGAGCGGCGCACGCCCTGCCCTGTCACCGTCCCCGGCCGTCCCCGGCCGTCCCCGGCCGTCCCTGGCCGTCCCCGGCCGGCGACCACGGCGATATCCGGAGCGGGTGCGGCCTCCGGCGGCCGCTGTCCTGATGCCCGCTGGGCCGGAGGGCCACGCGGGGTCCGGCCGCCGCCGGGCGGCCGGGGTGCACGGTGGCGGGGAGCGGGCCTGCGTGGTGGCTCAGACCAGGAGTTCGCCGTCGATGACCGTGACGGCGTTGCCCGTCAGCAGCGTGCGGTCGCCGCGCAGCGCGGTGTGGACCAATCCGGTGCGAGCGGACGCCTGGAGGCCGGTCAGCTCGTCGCGGCCGAGCCGCGCCGACCAGAACGGCGCGAGCGCGGTGTGCGCGCTGCCGGTCACCGGGTCCTCGTCGATGCCGATGGCCGGGCCGAAGACGCGCGAGACGAAGTCGTAGCCGCGGGCCGGGTCCTCGGGGAACGCGGTCGCGATGACGGCCCGGCGGACGAGGTGGGTGAGCGCCGCCAAGTCGGGGGCGAGGGCCCGTACGGTTTTCTCGTCGGCGAGCTCCACCAGCAGATCGCCGACGTTCGGCCCGGTGTCATGGGCGGAGCGGATCTCCGCGCCGAGCGCGTCGGCCGCCGCGGTCGGCACCTCGATCTCGGTCAGCGGGGCGGTCGGGAAGTCCAGGGTGATCGCGCCACTGTCGTCGCCGGTCGCGGACAGCACTCCGCTCAGGGTGGCGAAGCGGACGGTGCCGGTCGCGGTGCCCGTGGTGCGCAGCACATGGGCGGTGGCGAGCGTGGCATGGCCGCACATGGCGACCTCGGTGGTCGGGGTCAGCCACCGCAGCGCCCAGTCGGCCCCGGCCCCGGCGGGCAGCGGGTGGGCGAAGGCGGTTTCCGAGAGATTGACCTCGGAGGCGACCTGCTGCAGCCAGTCGTCGTCCGGGAAGGCATCGGTGTCGAGGAGTACGACCCCCGCCGGGTTGCCGGCGAAGGGGCGGTCGGTGAACGCGTCGACGATTCGTATCCGCATGGACCGACCGTAGGCGGCGGGCGGCGGCGCGAGCCATGGCCAATTTCCGGGGGGTGGACCTGCCGGGAGGGATCCGGGCGTTGTCATCCGATCGGTTCCGATATATCGTTGAGGCATCGTGATGGATCGATGATGAAAGGAGCGTCACGATGCGTTCCCATGGACACGGACATGGACATGGACATGAGCACGGTGGGCCCGGCCACCGCGGCCGGGGTGACCACGAGGGGCGGCGCGCGGCCTTCGGCCCGTTCGGCCCCGGATTCGGCGGACCGCCTTTCGGCGGGCCTCCGTTCGGTGGCCGTGGCCGCGGCGGACCCGGCGGCCGTGGGCCGCGCGGGCGGGCGCGGCGTGGCGATGTACGCGCCTCGATCCTGGCGCTGCTGAAGGACCGCCCGATGCATGGCTACGAGATGATCCAGGAGATCGCCGAGCGCAGCGGTGGAGCGTGGCGGCCGAGCCCCGGCTCGGTCTATCCGACGCTGCAACTCCTCGAGGACGAGGGGCTGATCGCCAGCGAGAGCGAGGGCGGCAAGAAGCTGTTCGCGCTCACCGAGGCCGGTCGCGCCGAGGCCGAGGCGGGGCCGGCGGCCCCGTGGGAAGAGGCCGGGCGCGGCGTCGACTGGGAGGCGATGCAGGAGGTCCGGCAGGCCGGATTCGGCCTGATGGAGGCGTTCACCCAGGTCTGGAAGACCGGCACGGCGGAGCAGCGGCGCAAGGCCGTCGCCGTGATCAACGAGTCGCGCAAGCGCATGTATCTGATCCTCGCCGAGCACGAGGACGACGGCGGGGACGGTGGCGAGCGCGCTCCGGGCGGCGAGGGTTGAGTCCTGCCGGAGGAGGGGGCACGGCCGTGCGGGGGTGACGGGGCGGAGATCTCAGGCGACCAGCGCGCCGAGTCTGCGCAGCGACTCGTCCAGCGCGCCGGCTGCCGAGTCCTTCAGCTTGCCGGCCATCAGCGAGACCGCCCGTGAACGCGACGCGCACCGTCGTCGCGTCGCCGTCCGGGGTGAGCGCGTAGCGCGTCGCGAGGCGCACGCCCATCGGGCCCTTGCCCCGGGTGGTGAGCAGCCGGGCCGGCTCGTACTCCTCGACGGTCCAGGTCACTTCGGCCGGAAAACCCATCAGCTTCATGTTCTCCTGGTAGGTCGTCCCGGCCTCGAGGGAGGCGGGGCCGCCGTGCGGGAAGCCGGTGTGGGTGGCGTTCCAGTCGCCGTACGGGGAGAAGTCCGTGAGCGTGGCCCAGACCTTCTCGGCCGGTGCCTCGATGCGTAGCTGTGCGCTGACCTCGGGCATGGGCCATCCCTTCCGCGGGTACTGCGGGCAGGGCGCAACGTAGCCCCGGGGTGGCGAACCTTCAATACTGACGTCTCGTCAGTTTCCGGGTGCGAAGTGCGACCGGAATGTCGCGGTCCTCCTCCCCGAGGATGAGGGCCGGTCAACCATGCACAACTACCGTGGGATGTGCACATGCTTCTCGGCGTGGATGCTCCGGCCTCAAGGGACTGATGGGGTGAGAGCGTGCGAAGTCGTACCCCTTCCACCGGCCCGGCCGACGCCGGATTCGCGGGCCGGCTCAGCGAACCACTGACCGCTGTGGTCGCGGGTGCCCGCAGGCGTGCCGTACGCGACGGCGACAAGCACCTCGACACCGCCCATCTGCTGCACTCCCTGCTGGAGTCCGACCCGCGCGTGCGGGCCGCCTTCGCCGGTGGCCCGCCGCAGGTGGTGCGGCTGCTCGGCTATCTGGTGCAGCGCACCATCGGATACGGCCTGCGGTGGAGCGGCACCGTCGAGGACTCGGGCGCGGTGCCGGTGGTGGGGCGCGCGGAGGAGGCCGTGGCCGGCTGGTCGCCCGCCGCGGTGGCGGCCATGGAGGCGGCGATCCGGCGCGCCGCGGCCCGTGGCGCGCTCCGGGCCGACGGCCCCGACCTCCTCGCCGCCCTCCTGCGCGACCGGCAGTGCCGGGCCGTGGAGGTGCTGCGGCGGGCGGGGGTCGATGTCGACCTGCTGGTCATGGCCCTGAACGGCGAGGTGTGCCAGCAGTCAACGGGATGACGGTCCTGACGTGAGCTGGCATGATGAGCCGGTGCACGTAACTCACGGTCGGAGCCGGCCTCAGGAACGGAACGTCGGCTTGGGGCTCGCCCTGGCATCGGCACTGGCGTTCGGCGGATCGGGGGTCGCCGCCAAGCCGCTGATCGAGGCGGGGCTCGCACCGCTCGAGGTCACCTGGTTGCGGGTGACGGGCGCGGCCCTCGTCATGCTGCCCCTGGCCTGGCGCCACCGCCGGCTGCCGGCCCGCCGCCCCGCCCTGCTCCTGGGGTTCGGCCTGTTGGCCGTGGCGGGTGTGCAGGCGTGCTTCTTCGCGGCGCTCTCCCGGATACCGGTGGGCGTCGCGCTGCTCGTCGAATACCTCGCGCCCGCCCTGGTGCTGGGGTGGGTGCGGTTCGTCCAGCGCCGGCCGGTGAGCCGCGCCGCGGCGATCGGTGTCGTCCTCGCCGTCGGCGGGCTGGCGTGTGTGGTGGAGGTGTGGTCGGGGCTGAGCTTCGACGCCATCGGTCTGCTGCTCGCCCTCGGCGCGGCCTGCTGCCAGGTCGGCTACTTCGTCCTCTCCGACCACGGCAGCGACGGCCAGGACGCGGCGGATCCGCTCGGTGTCATCGCCTACGGCCTGCTGATCGGCGCCGCGACCCTCACCGTCGTCGGCCGCCCCTGGCAGATGGAGTGGTCGGTCCTCACCGGCCGCGCCGACCTGGCCGGGGCGCGGGTGCCCGCCGTTTTGCTGCTCGGCTGGATCGTCCTGGTCGCGACGGTGGTCGCCTACCTCACCGGTGTCCTCTCGGTCCGGCGCCTCTCGCCGCAGGTGGCGGGCGTGGTCGCCTGCCTGGAGGCGGTCATCGCGACCGTCCTGGCCTGGGTGCTGCTGGACGAGCACCTGGGCACGGTGCAGGTCGTCGGCGGTGTGGTGGTGCTGACGGGCGCCCTCATCGCCCAGACGTCCGCCCCCAAGGCGGCCGCGGCCGAACCGGTGGCGGCGTCGGGGCCGATTCCGGCGGACGGAGACCGGGAGCGTGCGACGGAGGGCCCGCCGGTCAGCTGAGCGGCGGGCCCTGGCGGCAAGGCGGGCCGGTCCACGATGTGGGCTGGTCAGCGGGGTTCTCGGCGGTGGGCTAGCATTCCGATCATGCCGATGACTGTTCTTCCGCCTCCCGCCGCATAGCGCGGGCGGCCGCCGCCTTGAGGCCGTGGCCCGGGTTCTGATCCCGGGTCGACCGGTCCGTTCAGGCGCGCGCGATGCTGCGATGCCGCGGCGTACTCAGGCGTACGACTCCCACGCCCGTCCCATGATGGCGGCGGGCGGGGTGCGGTGCCGTCGAGTCGCCCGCCCATCGGCTGCCCGCATACGGAATGACGCGATCCCTTTTCTGTCTTCCGCGGGAGAACACCTCGTGCTGCCTTCTCTTTCCCCTTCCCCCGCCCTGCCCGTGGGCCGTGGGCTGTTCTATGTCATCGTCGCCGCCACCTCCTGGGGTACCGCGGGCGCGGCCGCCGCGCTGTTGTACGGCAACAGCGGGCTCGGCCCCCTCGCGTTGACCTTCTGGCGGGCCCTGGGCGGGTGTGTCCTGCTGCTCGCCGCCCGGGCGGTCCGGGCGCGTCACCGGGCCGGGCGCGCTACGCCGCGCCCGTACGAGCCGGCCGGGCGGCGGGCCGTGCGGATCCTTGTCACCGGTATCGGCCTGACCGTCTTCCAGGCCGCCTACTTCGGGGCCGTCGAGGTCACCGGGCTCGCCGTCGGGACCGTGGTCACGCTCGGCGCGGCGCCGGTGATGGTCGCGCTCGTCGGACGGGTGACCATGGGCGAACGGCTGGGCGCCGGTGGTGCGCTGGCCGTCGCGGGCGGGCTGACCGGGCTGCTGGTGCTGGTCCTCGGCGGGGACGGGGCCGGGACCGTACGCCCCGCCGGGGTCGTCCTGGCGCTGCTCGCCGCGGCCGGGTACTCCACCATGACCCTCTACACCCGCCACCTCGGCCGCGACGGCGGCGGCGGTGACCCGCACACCACCACGCTCACGTCCTTCGCCGTCTGCGCGGTGCTGCTGCTGCCGTTCGCCGTCGCGGAAGGGCTGTGGCCGCAGGCGCACGGCATCGTACGGACGCTCGGGCTGATGATCTATATGGTCGCGATCCCCACGGCCCTCGCGTACGGCCTGTACTTCGCGGGCCTCGCCGCCCTCCGTGCCACCACGGTCACGGTGATCACGCTCATCGAGCCGGTCACGGCATCGGTCATCGCGGTCGTGCTGCTCGGCGAGCGGCTGACGGCCGCGACCGTGGTCGGCACGGCCGTCCTGCTGGGTGCGGTCGGTGCGCTGGCCGTGGTGGAGGCGCGGACCACCGCCCCGGCCGGCTGATGACCGCGGCGCGCCGCCCGGGCACGCCGCGGTCAAGGCCGCGGCGTGCCGTCAGCGCCGGGTGAGGTAGCCGGGCACCGGCGTGCCGGGTGCGAGGTCGTCGGCGGGGACCGGCGCGCCGTAGGTGCGGGCGACGGGCAGGACGCCGCTCCAGTGGGGGAGCGCCAGATCCTCGGGGTCGTCGTTGGGCCCGCCGGTGCGGATCTTCGCGGACACCTCGTCGAGGTCGAGGCGGAGGACGGCGGTGGCGGCGAGCTCCTTCGCGTCGGCGGGCCGGGAGTCGGCGGCGCGGCCGGGCACGACATGGTCCACCAGGGCGTCGAGGGCGGCGGCGCGCTCGGCCGGGTCGGTCACCGGGCGGGCGATACCGTGCACCACCACCGAGCGGTAGTTGAGGGAGTGGTGGAACGCGGAGCGGGCCAGGACCAGTCCGTCGACATGGGTGACGGTGAGGCACACCGGCAGCCCCGGGGCCTCGTCCGCCTCTTCCCGGCCCGCCATGTGCAGCGGGCGCGCGCCCGTCGAACCGTGGACGTAGAGGCGTTCGCCGACCCGGCCGTAGAGGGTCGGCAGCACGACGGGCGCGCCGTCGCGTATGAAGCCCAGATGGCAGACGTAACCCTCGTCGAGGATCGCGTGCACCACCTCGCGGTCGTACGAGGCCCGTTCGCGGGCGCGGGTCGGCACGGTGCGGTCGGTCGGCGCGTAGGCGTCGGGCGCGGTGGTCGTGTCGTGGGGCGCGGGCATTTGCGTCCTCTCATTGAACTAGTGCAAAATAGCGATTGTGCTAGGAGAATATCCGATCCAGGGTCGGCGCGCAGTGGAGATCGCGGCCAGTGTCGAGCGCGCCGTCGGCGCCGGTGAGCTGCCGCCCGGCCAACTGCTGCCGCCCTTGCGGGAGTTGGCCGGACAGCTGGGCGTCAATCCCAATACGGTCGCGGCCGCGTATCGCATCCTGCGCGAGCGCGGAGTGATCGAGACGGCCGGCCGCCGGGGGAGCCGGGTCCGCTCGCGCCCCGCCAGCACGCCCCGCGAGTGGATCCGTGTCGAGGCCCCCGGCGCGCGCGACCTCTCGACCGGCAACCCCGACCCCGCGCTGCTGCCCCCGCTCGGTGCGCCGCTCGCGGCGGCCGCGGCGCGCGCGGCGGAGCGCCCGACGCTGTACGGCGCGCCGGACATCGCCCCCGACCTCGCCGAACTGGCCCGTGCCGCCTTCGACGCGGACGGCGTGCCGGCCGGGCCCGTCGCCGTCACCTCCGGCTCGCTCGACGCGATCGAGCGCGTCCTGGCCGCCCACCTGCGGCCCGGAGACACGGTCGCGGTCGAGGACCCCGGCTGGGGCAGCCTGCTCGATCTGATCCCGGCGCTCGGGCTGCGCGCCGTCCCCGTGGAGGTCGACGACGACGGGCCGCTGCCCGAGCGGGTCGAGGAGGCACTGCGCCAGGGGGCGCGGGCGCTGGTGGTCACCGACCGGGCGCAGAACCCGACGGGCGCGGCGGTGAGCGAGGCCCGCGCCCGCGAGCTGCGGGCAGTGCTGGCCGGCCATCCGGCCGTCCTGCTGATCGAGGACGACCACGGGCACGGCATCGTGGATCTGCCCCTGCATCCGCTGGCGGGCGGCACGGACCACTGGGTGCTGGTCCGTGCCACCGCCAAGGCGTACGGGCCCGACCTGCGGCTCGCGGTGCTCACGGGCGACGCGGTCACGGTCGACCGGGTGCGCGGCCGTCAGCGGCTCGGGCCGGGCTGGGTCAGCCATCTGCTGCAGAACACGGTGACGCATCTGTGGCGGACCGGTGCGGTGGATCCGGCGGTGGTCGCGGCGTCGTACGGGGCGCGGCGCGAGGCGCTGGTGCGGGCGCTGCGGGAGCGGGGGATCGCCGCGCACGGGCGGAGCGGGATGAACGTATGGGTGCCGGTCTCCGACGAGACCGGGGCGGTGGCGCGGCTGCTGCAGTCCGGCTGGGCGGTCGCGCCGGGCGCACGCTTCCGGGTGGCCTCGGGGCCGGGGGTGCGGATGACCGTCTCGCCGCTGGACGCGGGGGAGCTGGGGGCGGTCGCGGACGCGGTGGCGTCGGCGACGGGGGCGTCCGTGGCGGGGCGGGTGGACTGAGCCCCCGCCCCTTCCCGGGCCCCCGCCGGGCCCCGCCGAGCCCCCGCCGGGCCCCCGCCCCGGGGCCCGCTCCTCGGACGCCGGAGGGGCTGGAGGTCGGGCTGCGCCTCAATTACCGGGCGGGCGGGATGCCCCTGGTGCGGGCGTCGTTGTTCCGTGCGCGCCGGGTGGGACACCATCGGGTCCTGCGGGCCGGGTCCGGGGCGGAGTCCCGGGGCCCGGCGGGGGGAGGGCTCAGGAGCGTGGCGTGGCCCGTCGCTGGGTGAGGGCCGCGCCCAGCAGGACCACCACCGCGCCCACCGGCGTGTTCCACGTCAGGTGTTCGCCGAGGATCGCCACACCCGCCGCCGTGGCGATGACCGGGACGAAGTACGTCACCATCATCGCCGTCGTCGGGCCGACCTCCGCGACCAGGCCGTACTGGACCAGGAAGGCGACCCCGGTGCCCAGGGCGCCGAGGGCGAGGACCGAGAGCAGGGGCAGGACCGGGAAGGAGCCGGGCGTCGGCGCGAACACCGGGGCGACGAGGGCGAGTTGGACCGTGCCCAGCAGCAGCTGGGCACCGGACATCGACAGATGGGAGTTGCCGGTGCCGCTCAGCGTGTGCCGGACGTACTGCCAGCCGACCGCGTAGCTGGCGGAGGCGACGAGCGCCAGCGCGGTGCCCAGAGGGTCCTGGCCGGAGAAGCCCTGCCACGCGCCGAGCACGATCAGCACGCCGATGAAGCCGAGCCCGAGGCCCGCGACGCGCTGCCGGGTGGGGCGGTCGTCGGAGACCACGGCCACCGCGAGCACCATGCCCCACAGCGGCGAGGCGGCGTTGCAGATGCCCGCGAGGGTGGAGGGGATGGTCAGCTCGGCATAGGCGAAGAGCGAGAACGGGAGGGCGTTGAGGAAGAAGGCGGCGACGGCCAGATGCCCCCACACCCGCACCTCGCGCGGCAGCCGCTCCCGCTTCACGGCCAGGACCGCCAGGAGTACGGCCGTGCCGAACAGCATCCGTCCGAGCGTGACGTACAAGGGGGCGAACGCCTCATTGCCGACCTTGATCAAGAGAAAGCTGAAACCCCAGATCAGGGAGAGCGCGCCGAACCGGATCCGCCAGTCGAGCAGCGGGCGGCGGACAGGGCCGGAGGGAGCGGCGGCGACGGGGGCCGCCGCGGGGGCGGCAGCGGTCGTCGAGGCGGTCACTGTGGTCATGGTCATAACGATGAGGGTTGCAACCTCTTAGAACAAGCGAGTTTTCGTGCGAGTGTTCACGTAGCATTGCTTATATGTTGAACCTGGATCGCCTACGGACCCTGCACGCCGTGGCCCGCCACGGCTCCGTGAGCGGCGCCGCCGAAGGGCTGCATGTGACCACCTCCGCCGTCTCCCAGCAGCTCGCGAAGCTGGAGCGGGAGACCGGTCAGCAGCTGCTCGCCAAGAACGGCCGCGGGGTGCGCCTCACCGATGCCGGACGGCTGCTCTCCGACCATGCCGCGCGGATCCTCTCCCAGGTGGAGCTGGCCCAGGCGGATCTGGAGGCGCAGCGCGGACACGCCGTCGGCGAGCTGCTGCTGGGCGCCTTTCCGACCGCCGTCCGCGGCCTCTTCCCGGCCGCGCTGGGCCGGCTGCGCACCGAACACCCTCAGCTGCACATCCGGTTGCAGGAGATGGAGCCGGATGAGTCGGTGCCCGCGGTGGTGCGGGGCGATATCGACCTCGGGGTCGTGCTCGACTGGTACAACAAGCCGCTGCCGATGCCCGACGGGCTGGTCAAGGCGCCGCTGATGGACGATCCGGTGGATGTGGCGATGCCCGCGTACCACCCCTTCGCCGACCGCTGCGGGGTCGAGCCGGAGGACTTCGTGGACGACGAGTGGGTGTCCTGGCCCAAGGGCGGGTTCTGCTACGACTGGCTGATGGTGACGCTGCGCGGCAAGGGCATCGAGCCCCGGATCCGCCACACCGCGCGCGAGCACCACACCCAGCTCGCGCTGATCGCCGCCGGGCTCGGCGTCGCCGTCGTGCCCCGGCTGGGCCGTGGCCCGGTGCCCGCGGGGGTGCGGATGGTGCCCGTGAGCCAGCCCACGATGCGGCGGCACATCTACGCGATCTGGCGCGCCGACGCCGACCGCAGGCCCTCGATTCGGGCGGCCGTGGAAGTGCTGCGCTCGGTGGGGGAGAAGATCGCCGACTGAGGCGTCACCGGGGGAGCTTGCGGAAGTCCCAGGAGGTGACCGCCTCCGGGACCAGTCGCAGCCAGGCGTGCCGGCCGTCGTGCGGCATGGTGTCCAGACCGGAGTACTTCGCCGCGAACAGCCGCTCGGGCGTGTCGAGTTCGGGACACGACACGCTGGTGCGCGGGGCCTCGCCCACGAGCGCCGTCTCCCCGGCGAGCTCCACCCCGCGCAGCTCGCCGTAGTCGTGCCCGTCGTCGACGACCACCGCGATCCGCGGATCGCTACGCAGTTCGGACCAGCGGCGGCTGCGGGTGAGGGAGTAGAGCCACAGGGCGGTGCCGTCCCAGGCGAACCACAGCGCGCTGACATGGGGCCGCCCGTCCGCGGCCACGGTCGCCACCTTCGACGCGGTCAACCTCGGCTATACGGCCGTGGTGCCCGAGGACGCGATCGCCGGGGTGCCCGCCTCGTACACCCCGGCGATGGTCCGTCACACCCTCGCTCTCGTGGCCGCCGTCACCACGGCCGACGAGGTGATCGCCTGCTGGAGGCGATCGTCCGTCACGCCATCCAGATCGAGTTTCCCTGCACCTTGATCTGCGCTCCGGGCAGCGGCTTCTGCGCCGGGCCGCCCTTCACACTGCCGTCGGTGATGTCGAACATGCTCTGGTGGCACGGGCAGTTGATGGTGCCGCCGGTCACATCGCCGACCGAGCACCCCTGGTGGGTGCAGATCGACGAGAAGGCCTTGAACTCGCCCGCGGTGGGCTGGACCACCACGACCTTGTGGTCCTTGAAGACCATGCCACCGCCCTCCGGGATCTGGGAGGTCTTGGCCAGCTCCATCCCGCCCCCGCCGCCCGACTGGCCGGAGTCGCCGGCCGCCGCGCTCTCCGATGGCTGCGAGGAACCCGCGCCCTGGGCGTCGCTCACGCTTCCGTTGTCCGATCCATTGCCGTCGTCTTTGCCGCACGCGGCGAGGGTGGCGGCGAGCCCGGCCGCTCCGGCCGCGGTGACAACGGCACGGCGGGTGGTGCCGCGCCCGGTGGTTGCCGGCTGCGTCATGGTGGTGCCTCCTGTCGGGGGACGTTTCGCGGTTCCATACGGAAGCGGGCGCCGAAGCGTTCAGCCGCGGACATGGATCATCGGGGATTCGGCCCACACCGTGGACCGTGAAGCGCAGGTGCCCGACGAGGAGGCGGTTGGACGTGCCCCTGCCGGCCCGTGCCAGGGGTCGGCGCGGCTGCACACCCGGTCGGCGAGGCCGGGGCCCTCCAGCAGTGACTGCTGGGCGAACGTCCGGTTGTCAAGGGCCCGCACCCCGGTACCTTGCAGGGCGCACCAGGCGGTGCGGGCCCGCACCGCCGGCGCTGCCGTACTCGTTGCTCCGGCGGTTGCCGGGCCGCTGCCCCCATCGCCGAACGGTGGGGTGTGACCCGAGATGTACCGGGGACAGACCGCGGAATCCCAGGTCGGCGCGGCCCGAACGGCAGGTCGGGAAGGGCTTGCTGGACCAGGGAGCGCGCCGCGAGGACCGTGGAGGCCCGGCCTCGGCGGCAGGGCCGGAAGGGCGCGCCGGACCAGCCGTGGACGGACGCGTCGTCAGATGCCGTCACCGGGGGCCCGAGGGGTCAGCTGTTCAAGGCCGCCGTCACGACGGCCCGGGCCTCCTCCTGTACGCGCGTGAGGTGGTCGGGTCCGAGGAAGGACTCGGCGTACACCTTGTAGACGTCCTCGGTGCCCGAAGGGCGTGCGGCGAACCAGGCGTTGGCGGTGGTCACCTTGATGCCGCCGATGGCCGCTCCGTTGCCCGGAGCCTGTGTGAGCACGGCAGTGATCGGTTCCCCGGCCAGGGTGTCGGCCTTCACCTGGTCGGGAGAGAGCCGGCTCAGTACGGCCTTCTCCTCGCGGGTCGCGGGGGCGTCGACACGGGCGTAGGCCGGTTCGCCGAACCGGGCGGTGAGCGACGCGTAGTGCTCGCTCGGCGTCCGCTCTGTCACGGCCAGGATCTCGGACGCGAGCAGGGCCAGGAGGATGCCGTCCTTGTCGGTGGTCCACACCGAGCCGTCACGGCGCAGGAACGAGGCCCCGGCGGACTCCTCGCCGCCGAAGCCGAGGGTGCCGTCGGCCAGCCCGTCCACGAACCACTTGAAACCGACCGGTACTTCGATCAGTTCGCGGCCGAGGTCGGCCGCCACCCGGTCGATCATGCTGGAGGACACGAGTGTCTTGCCGATGCCGATGTCGTCCGGCCACTGTTCGCGGTGGGTGTAGAGATAGGCGATGGCGGCGGCGAGATAGTGGTTGGGGTTCATCAGTCCGCCGTCCGGGGTGACGATGCCGTGCCGGTCGGCGTCGGCGTCGTTGCCGGTGGTGATCTGGAAGCGGTCGCGGCGCTCGATCAGCGACGCCATCGCGTGCGGCGAGGAGCAGTCCATCCGGATCTTGCCGTCCCAGTCCAGTGTCATGAACCGCCAGGTGGGATCGACGAGCGGGTTGACGACGGTGAGATCGAGGCGGTGCTCCTCGGCGATGCGGCCCCAGTACGCGACGGACGCGCCCCCGAGCGGGTCGGCGCCGATGTGCACACGCGCGGCGCGCACGGCGTCCAGGTCGAGTACGGACGGCAGATCCTGCACATAGGCGCCGAGGAAGTCGTACCGTCCGGTGGTCGGCGCGGCCAGTGCCCTGGCGTGGTGCAGCCGCCGTACGTCCTTCAGGCCGCCCCTGATGATCTCGTTGGCGCGCTCCTGGATCCAGCCGGTCGCGTCTGAACCGGCGGGCCCGCCGTTCGGGAGGTTGTACTTGAAGCCGCCGTCGGACGGCGGATTGTGCGAGGGCGTGACCACCACGCCGTCGGCCCGGCCGGAGGTGCGCCCGCGGTTGTGGGTGAGGATGGCGTGGGACACGGCCGGGGTGGGGGTGTAGCCGTCGGCGGAGTCGATGAGCAGGGTGACTCCGTTCGCGGCGAAGACCTCCACGGCGGTCACCCGGGCGGGTTCGGACAGTGCATGGGTGTCGGCGCCGAGGAACAGCGGTCCGTCGGTTCCCTGCTGGGCCCGGTACTCGCAGATCGCCTGGCTGGTGGCGGCGATGTGGTCCTCGTTGAAGGCGGTGGCGAGGGAGGATCCGCGGTGTCCCGACGTGCCGAAGGTGACCCGCTGGGCGGGTTCGGCCGGGTCGGGGTGCAAGGCGTAGTACGTGGTCACCAGCCGAGCCACATCGACGAGGTCCTCCGGCCGCGCCGGCTGTCCCGCGCGCTCGTTCGGCATGCGTCCACTCCTTCGCCTCGGTGCGATCAGTGCACAAGTCATGATCGCCTGTCCGTCGCGTTTCGTCCGGCTGCCCCTCCGCACGGATGTGCCGACGGACGTTCCAGGCAGGCATGCCCAGCGTGGGCCCGGGCACCCGCATCGCACACGGCGATTCCCTGAAAGCTGGCCCGTCCGCTGCCGGCGTCCACGTTCATCACGGGTGATTTTTCGAGTATGAGGTCACCCGAAGGCGAGCGGAACCGGAACCACGTCACCACGCGCTGCCGCGGTCTCGTCACCGACGACCGACGACGTCACCGGCGAAGTCGTCGCACTACCCCTGCCGAAGTTCTTCAACGTCGGTGAACACGAGGCCGGTCAGCCGCACGCTCCCGCCCTGCCGGACGAACCGTTCGAGGTGTACGACAAGGTCGACGGCGGCCTGCTCCGCATGCGGCGATCACAGGGTGTACCCCAGCCGGTACCAGCTACTGCTCGCAGCCCCAGCCGAAGTGGCAGCACTGGCGGATGAAGTGACTGGTCGAGTGGAGCGACCAGGCGAAGTAAACCCCGGGACGGCCGTGAAGGCACCGGTCGGCGGAGGATCTCTCGCGACGTGTTCGCACCGACCAGCGAGCGAGTCGATCGCCCAACTCCCCGAAGACGACGTCGCCCCGCACCTGTGGACCACCCTGGCGGGCAGGCCACGCCTGCGCCGGGAGGATCCGCGGGGCGCCGCGCACTGACGCGGAGAGCCCTCGGCCCCGTCGTGCACATCTCCCTGCCCCGCGGCGACGCGTCCTCCAACTCCCAAAGGTTGAAAGCGAGTTGGTGGTCTCCGGACTTCACACACGCGCCGCGCCCGCAGCCTCCCGTCAACGTCCCGGGAGTCTCCGGTCGGATGGCGTCTCAGAGGGCGTCGCGAATGGCCCGTTCGAAGCCCTCGACGTGACTGCGGGCGAGCTGTGCCGCCTTCTCGGGGTCACCGGCGACGATCGCCTCGATCAACGGTCCGTGCTCTTCGACGTGGCCGGCCATGTCGGACAGACGGTCGATGAACAGGCACCAGATGCGGGTGGCCAGGTTGTCGTGGCGGACGAGGGTGTCCTCCAGGTACGGGTTGTGTGTGGCGGCGTAGATGGCGCGGTGGACCTGAAGGTCCAGACGCATGAGCTCGGCGGCGTCGCGCCGACGGGAATCCACGCTCTCCAGCTCCCGCAGTACGGCTGTCAGGGTCGCACGGTCCGTGGCCGTGGCGCGCCGCGCGGCCTGGGCGGCGGCCAGGGGCTCCAGCTCCTGACGCACCTCGGAGATGTGGGCCAGGTCGGTGATGTTGACGTCGGTGGCGAAGGTGCCGCGTCGGGGGTAGGTCGTGATCAGGCGCTCGTACTGGAGCCGCTTGAGCGCCTCGCGCACCGGCGTCCGTCCGACGCCGAGGGACTGTGCCAACTGGTCCTCGTTGATCGGCGCGCCCGGGCGGATCTCGAGCATCACGAGCCGGTCGCGGATGGCGCGGTAGGCGCGCTCGGCGAGGGACAGCTCCTCGCCCCTGGGCTCGGTCGCCACGTGCTGCATGAAACCCCCTTGACCTGTCCAGCGAGCTCCCATACCTTACCGCAGAGGCTGATATATCAGTTGCTCATTAGTTGGCTCTCAGGATGGTGTACGGATGGCAACGAACCCGTCGATCACCGCGGTCACCTCCCCCCTCTCCCTCCCGCTCAGCAAGCTCGACCCGGATGTCGCCACCGCGGTGGACGCCGAGCTCCACCGTCAGCAGTCGACCCTTGAAATGATCGCCTCGGAGAACTTCGCCCCGGCCGCTGTCATGGAGGCCCAGGGCTCGGTGCTGACCAACAAATACGCCGAGGGCTACCCGGGCCGCCGCTACTACGGCGGCTGCGAGCACGTCGACGTCATCGAGCAGTTGGCCATCGACCGGGTCAAGGAACTGTTCGGCGCCGAGGCCGCGAACGTGCAGCCGCACTCGGGCGCCCAGGCCAACGCGGCCGCGATGTTCGCGCTGCTCAAGCCCGGCGACACGATCCTCGGCCTCGACCTGGCGCACGGTGGGCACCTGACCCACGGCATGCGCATCAACTACTCCGGCCGGCTGTACAAGGTCGTGCCGTACCACGTGCGCGAGTCCGATCTGCGCATCGACATGGACGAGGTCGAGCAGCTCGCTCTCGCGCACCGGCCCAAGATGATCGTCGCCGGTTGGTCGGCCTACCCCCGCCGGCTGGACTTCGCCGGGTTCCGGCGGATCGCCGACGAGGTGGGCGCGTATCTGATGGTGGACATGGCGCACTTCGCCGGGCTGGTGGCCGCGGGCCTGCACCCGAGCCCGGTGCCGTACGCCGACGTCGTGACGACCACCACGCACAAGACCCTCGGCGGCCCGCGCGGCGGTGTGATCCTCAGCCGTGCCGACCTGGCCAAGAAGATCAACTCCGCGGTCTTCCCGGGCCAGCAGGGCGGCCCGTTGGAGCACGTCATCGCGGCGAAGGCGGTGGCCTTCAAGGTGGCGGCGAGCGAGGAGTTCAAGGAGCGCCAGCAGCGCACGCTGGACGGCGCCCGCGTCCTCGCCGGACGGCTGCTGGCCGACGATGTGGCCGAGGCCGGGATCACGGTGCTGACAGGCGGCACCGAAGTCCACCTGGTCCTCGTCGACCTGCGGAACTCCGCGCTCGACGGGCAGCAGGCCGAGGACCGGCTGCATCGCATCGGCATCACCGTCAACCGCAACGCGGTGCCGTTCGACCCCCGCCCGCCGATGATCTCCTCGGGACTGCGGATCGGAACCCCGGCCCTGGCCACCCGGGGCTTCGGCGAGGCGGAGTTCCGGGAGGTCGCCGACATCATCGCCCAGGCTCTGAAGGACGAGCGGCTCAGCGATGAGCGCGCGGGCCTGCTGCGTGACCGGGTCGAAAAGCTCGCCGGGGCGTTCCCCCTCTACCCCCACCTGAACGGAGACGCGGCATGACCAGCACGCCGCTGCCGGAGCATCCGGACTTCCTCTGGCGCAACCCCGAGCCGCGCTCCTCGTACGACGTCGTCATCATCGGCGCGGGAGGCCACGGCCTGGCCACCGCCTACTACCTCGCCAAGAACCACGGCATCACCAACGTCGCCGTCCTGGAGAAGGGCTGGCTGGCCGGCGGCAATATGGCACGCAACACCACGATCATCCGCTCGAACTACCTGTGGGACGAGAGCGTGGCGATCTACGAGTACGCGCTCAAGCTGTGGGAGCGGCTCCCGGAGGAGCTGGACTACGACTTCCTGTTCAGCCAGCGCGGCGTCCTCAACCTCGCGCACACCCTGCAGGACGTCCGCGAGGGCGTGCGCCGCGTCAACGCCAACCGCCTCAACGGCGTCGACGCCCAGTGGCTCGAACCGGACGAGGTCGCCGAGGTCTGCCCGATCGTCAACGTCTCGCCCGCCACCCGGTACCCGGTCCTCGGCGGCACCTTCCAGCCCCGCGCCGGCATCGCCAAGCACGACCACGTCGCCTGGGCGCTGGCCCGCCGGGCCGACGAGATGGGTGTGGATCTGATCCAGGGGTGCGAGGTCACCGGCTTCCTCAAGGACGGCGACCGGGTCGTGGGCGTCGAGTCCAGCCGCGGCCGCATCCTCGCCGGCCGGGTCGGCCTCGCGGCCGCCGGGCACAGCAGCGTGCTGGCACAGCGGGCCGGCTTCCGGTTGCCGGTGCAGTCCCATCCGCTGCAGGCGCTGGTCTCCGAGCTGCACGAGCCGGTGCACCCCACCGTGGTGATGTCGAACCACGTGCACGTCTACGTCTCCCAGGCACACAAGGGCGAGCTGGTGATGGGCGCGGGCGTCGACGCCTACAACGGCTACGGGCAGCGCGGCTCCTTCCACGTGATCGAGCATCAGATGGCCGCCGCCGTCGAGCTGTTCCCCGTCTTCGCCCGTGCGCACGTGCTGCGGACCTGGGGCGGCATCGTCGACGTCACCCCGGACGCCTCCCCGATCATCGGCACCACCCCCGTCGAGAACCTCTACGTCAACTGCGGCTGGGGCACCGGCGGATTCAAGGCCACCCCGGCCGCCGGCTGGACCTTCGCGCACACCATCGCCACGGGCGAGCCGCATCCGCTGAGCGCCCCCTTCGCCCTTGAACGCTTTACGACGGGCGCATTGATCGACGAACACGGCGCCGCGGCCGTGGCCCACTGAGAGCCCGCCCAGGGCCCGCTGAGAGAAGGACACCGTGCTGCTGATCACCTGCCCATGGTGCGGTCCCCGTGACGAGACCGAGTACCACTACGGGGGACAGGCCCATGTCCCCTACCCCGAGACCCCCGCGGACCTCGACGACCGGCAGTGGGCCGAGTACGTCTTCTACCGCGACAACCCCAAGGGCTCCTTCGCCGAGCGGTGGATGCACAGCACCGGCTGCCGCCGCTGGTTCAACGTCCTGCGCGACACCGTCACATACGAGGTGCTCGCCGTCTACCGGCTCGACGAGCCCCGCCCCGACCTCCCCGACCTGCGTGATGTCCACCAGCCCGCCGAACCGGCCGGAGGGAACCGATGACCGACCAGCGATTCCGGCTCCGGCAAAAGGGCCGCATCGACCGCGGCGCTGTGCTGCGGTTCACCGTCGACGGGCGGGAACTGACCGGGCACCCCGGTGACACCGTCGCCTCGGCGATGCTGGCGAGCGGGCTCGTCGAGGTCACTCCGTCGATCTACCGCAGCCGCCCGCGCGGCATCGTCGCCGCAGGTGTCGAGGAGCCCAACGCCCTGCTGCAGATCGGCGGCCCGTGCTCGGAGGGCATGTTGCCGGCGACGGCGGTAGAGCTGTACGACGGGCTGTCCGCCACGACGCTGTCCGGGATGGGTCGGCTCGACCCGAACCCCGACCCCGCCGTCTACGACAAGAAGTACGTGCACACCGACGTCCTGGTCGTCGGCGCCGGACCGGCCGGGCTCGCAGCCGCCGCCGCTGCCGCCGGCTCCGGCGCCCGCGTGATCCTCGTCGACGACCAGCCCGAGCCCGGCGGTTCGCTGCTCTCCGGGCGCACCGAGACGGTCGGCGCGCAGACCGCCCTCGAGTGGGTCGCCGAAGTCCGCGCGGTACTCGACGCCGCCCCCGAGGTCGTCGTCCTGCAGCGCACCACGGCGTTCGGCTCGTACGACGACAACTATGTGCTGGCCCTGCAGCGGCGCACCGACCACCTCGGAGCCGACGCCCCCGAACCGTCCGAAGGCGTCTCGCGCCAGCGGCTGTGGCACATACGGGCCCGCCAGGTGGTCCTGGCGACCGGCGCTCACGAGCGCCCGCTGGTCTTCGCCGGCAACGACCGCCCCGGGGTGATGCTCGCCGCGGCCGTGCGCTCGTACCTCAACCGGTACGCCGTGGCTCCGGGCTCGCGGGCCGTGGTGAGCACGACCAACGACAGCGCCTATGACACGGTCGCCGATCTCCACGCCGCCGGGATCGACATCGCCGCCGTCGTGGACGCGCGCCCCGAGCTGTCCCACCGGGCCGCCGAGGTCGCCGTGGCGACCGGGGCGCGGGTGCTGACGGGCAGTGCGGTGGTCGACACCGCGGGCGGCGGTCGCCTCACCGGCGTCACCGTCCAGGCCCTCGACGACCGCGGTCAACTCACCGGTGACCCGGAGTCGTTCGACTGCGACCTGCTCGCCGTCTCGGGCGGGTGGAGCCCGGTGGTGCACCTGCACAGCCAGCGCCAGGGCCGGCTGCGCTGGGACGAGGACCTGGTCGCCTTCGTCCCCGACGGCACCGTACGGGACCAGCACGTCGTCGGTGCGGCCCGCGGGACGTACGACCTCGACGGCTGTCTGGCCGAAGGGGCGCGAGCCGGTGCGCGGGCCGCGACGGACGCCGGATTCCCGGTTCCCGTGCCCGCACCGCCGTCCGACGACGCGCGGCCCGGGGCCGGAGCGGGCCCGGTGCGCGCACTGTGGCTGGTGCCTGCCCCCGACAACGGCTCCGACAGCGGTCGGGACAGCGACCCCGGTACTTGGGACACCCACTTCGTCGACCTGCAGCGCGACGTCACAGTCGCCGACGTCTGGCGGTCCACCGGCGCCGGCATGCGCGGTGTCGAGCACGTCAAGCGCTACACCTCGCTCGGCACGGCCAACGACCAGGGCAAGACTTCCGGCGTCAACGCGATCGGTGTGATCGCCGAGGCCCTTGGCACGGGTGCATCACCCGGAGAGATCGGCACCACGGCCTACCGGGCGCCGTACACGCCGGTGGCTTTCGCCGCCCTGGCCGGGCGTGAGCGCGGCGAGCTGTTCGATCCGGAGCGCACGACCTCCATCCACAGCTGGCACGTCGCTCACGGGGCGGTGTTCGAGGACGTCGGGCAGTGGAAACGCCCCTGGTACTACCCCCGGCCCGGTGAGGACATGGACACGGCCGTGGCCCGCGAGTGCCGCGCGGCCCGTGAGGGGGTGGCGTTCATGGACGCCTCCACCCTCGGCAAGATCGAGATCTGGGGCGCGGACGCGGGCGAGTACCTCAACCGCATCTACACCAACGCCTTCAAGAAGCTCAAGCCCGGCCTCGCCCGCTACGGCGTGATGTGCAAGCCCGACGGGATGATCTTCGATGACGGCGTGACGCTGCGCCTCGAGGAGAACCGCTACTTCATGACCACCACGACCGGCGGCGCCGCCGCGGTCCTGGACTGGCTGGAGGAGTGGCTGCAGACCGAGTGGCCCGAACTCGACGTCCACTGCACCTCGGTGACCGAGCAGTGGGCGACGATCGCTGTCGTCGGCCCCCGGTCGCGCCAGGTCGTCGCCCAACTCGCGCCCGACGTCGACCTGTCCGCCGAAGCATTCCCCTTCATGGCCTTCCGCGAGACCACCCTGGCCTCCGGTATCCCGGCCCGCATCTGCCGGATCTCCTTCTCCGGCGAACTCGCCTACGAAATCAACGTCTCCGCGTGGTACGGCCTGGCCATCTGGGAGCAGGTGTACGAGGCCGGGCGGCCGTACGGCATCACTCCGTACGGCACCGAGACCATGCACGTCCTGCGGGCCGAGAAGGGCTACATCATCGTCGGCCAGGACACCGACGGCACCGTCACCCCGCAGGACGCGGGCATGTCCTGGGTGGTCTCGAAGCAGAAGGACTTCGTCGGAAAGCGGTCCTACTCTCGCGCCGACACCTCCCGCACCGACCGCAAGCAGCTGGTCGGCCTGCTACCGAGCGATCGCAGGACCCGGCTGCCCGAGGGCACCCAACTCGTCGCGCCGAACGTGCCCGTCACCCCCGGGGCCGGGCCGGTGCCGATGCTCGGCCACGTCACCTCCAGCTACTACAGCCCGGCCCTCGGCCGCCCCTTCGCCCTCGCCCTCGTCGCCGACGGGCGGGCAAGGATCGGCGAGACCCTGCTCGCCCCGGTGGGCGAGGACCTGGTGCCCGTCCTGGTGGCCGACTCCGTCCTCTACGACCCCGAAGGGACCAGGCGAGATGGCTGAGCTGATCGGCGCAGGCCCAGTAGCGCTGCGCAGAAGTCCCCTGGCACATCTGGAGGAGCGGATGCGCGCCGCCGCCGTCACCGGCGCCCGCGGCGTCACGCTGACCGAGTGGCCATTCATCACCATGGTGAACCTGCGCGTCGACCCCGCTTCCGAAGCGGCCGACCGCATCGAGAAGACCCTGGGGGCGCCGCTCCCGCGGCAGTGCGGCCACACCACCGCATCGGGCCCTCACACGGTCGTCTGGCTCGGCCCCGACGAGTGGCTCGTGCTGTCCCAGGCCGATGAGACCGCTGTGGCCGCCGAGTTGCGGGAGGCACTCGGAGGAGGCCCGGGCTCGGTTGTGGACGTCTCGGCGAACCGCACCACGCTGGAGCTGAGTGGCCCGGCCGCTCGGCAGGTGCTGGAGAAGGGCTGCCCGCTGGACCTGCATCCTCGGGCCTTCGGTCCCGGCCAGGCGGTGTCGACCACGGTGGGACCTGTTGCGGTGCTGCTCTGGCAGGTCGACGGCGCGCCGACGTACCGGCTGTTCCCGCGGTCCTCGTTCGCCGACTACCTGGCGCGCTGGCTCATCGATGCGATGAGCGAGTACCGCGGCCTGGAGGTGCCCTGACGGCGTTGAGTGCGTTCGATCTGTACTCGGTCGGCATCGGCCCTTCCTCCTCTCACACGGTGGGTGCCGATGCGGGCGGCCCGGCGCTTCGTCAGGCTCCTGGACGGTGAGGGCTTCCTGCCAAGCCGGCGGACGGTGGCCGCGCTGACCTTGTGGCCGAGGCGGCGCAGTTCGTCCGGGCCGGCCGGCTCGGTGGCCACCTTCTCCGCGGCAGCCGCAACATGGACACGGTCAAAGGTGACAGGCCCCGTTGCCCTGTCATGCCGGACGGCCTCGACGAGCGCGGCGACCTGGCCCCGCCAGTGCACGAGGGCTGCAAGGGAACCGCTCCCATTCGTGTCCACGCTGCCATCTTGCTCACGGCCTCGTCCTCGCGCAGCGGTGCCGTCTCATCAGCTCGGAGCCGGCTGCACTGGCCTGGGTTTGGTTCCCACCTTGTGGTGGGCAGGGCGGCTGAATGCCTCGGGCCATGCTGGACCGGGCCTGCGCTGTGACCGGGCGCGGGCCGGGGCAGTCGCTATGCTGCCCCGGCCCGCCACCACCACGGGCGCGGGCCGGGGCACCGGGGCCCAGTTCCACGGCGTCGTCGGCCGGCCCCACCAGCGCCCGGCCGGTGCCCAGCACCAC
>NZ_JBEXFG010000056.1:0-40001 GCF_040606675.1 Streptomyces sp. NPDC005393
GGTTCCGCAACGCCGACAACCAGCGCCTACGCACACGCTGCGTTACCACCCGCCGAGCCCGTGGACACCTCCGCACCGCTCAACTTTGAAGACCCTCCATACCCTCTCCGCCTATCGGCACGGTGGGGGCCACGAGGCTGCCGTCCGATGTCCGCATCGGCGACTTCATCCTCCTCGACGGCCAGTACCAGCGGGTCCAGGACATGAGGTCCGCCGGCACTCCGGCCCACCGCGTTCTGCACTTCGCCGGACGCGCCCCGTTGATCATGCGAGAGGCCCGGACCACCTACCGGTCCCTCGAACACCGCTGATCACGGCCCGCTCGGGCAACGCACCTTCCTTCTCACCTCACCACGCGAGGAGCACGGTCATGCGCTTTCGCAAGATCCACGGCGCAGGAAACGACTTCGTCCTGCTCTCCGGCCAAGGACCGGACTACGACAAGGACTGGCCCAAGGAGGCCGAGCGCCTATGCGCCAGACGTACCGGCGTAGGCGCGGATGGGCTGGTCCTCAGCCAATTGGTCAGCGACGACCCCGTCGTCCTCGACGTCACCTGCTTCAACGCGGACGGGTCGATCGCAACGATGTGCGGCAATGCCCTGCGATGCTCCGCCTGGGCCGCTCGCCACGATCACGGCTTCCAGCAGATGAGTCTCCGCATGGCCGGAGTCGTGCACGAGGCGGTCGTGTCGGACGACTCCGTGTGGGTCACGGTCGAAGTGAGCGAAATCCTCCCCCGGCGCTTACAAACGGTCATCAACGGCAGACCGACCTGGTTCGACAGCGCCCACACCGGCACGGAGCACGTCGTAGCCATCGTGGGCAACGTGGACGCCATCGACGCGGTAGTGGTAGGTCGCATCATCCGTCACCATCCCGATCTGGCCCCGCTGGGCACGAACGTCAACTTCGTTCAGTCCGCCGGCCACCAGGCGCTGAAGATCCGCACCTACGAACGCGGCGTCGAGACGGAAACCCTGTCGTGCGGAAGCGGGGCAGTCGCCGCCGTCGTCGTCGCGACCATGCGCGGGCTCGTCGCACGACGCGCCGTCACCGTTCACAACCGCGCCGGGGAGCCGCTCACGGTCCGGCCACACGACGCCCGGCCGAACCGAACGCAGTGGGTCGGCGGTCCGGTCACCAACACCTTCGAAGGGGTACTCGCATGACTTTCTTCCTCAGCCCCAGCTCGGATCGCGCGGTGCGGAAGGCCGCCGAGGACCTTCGCGAGTGGGGACGGATCCGTCAGGGCCTCGGCGTCGCCCTGATCTACGGGCCCGTGTCCGCCGAGGACCGGCTCTACCACTCGAAGTGCCCCGTCGAACGGCGGTCCGTCACCGCCCTGGCCGGGGCGCTGGAGGAGATCGGTGCCCGCTGGAAGGTGCTGGACCCGTGCGAACCGGACTTCATCATGGATCTGGTCGGGTACGACGTGGTCCTCTCCAACCTTCACGGGCCGTACGGGGAGGACGGCCGGTTGCAGGGCCTGCTCGACTACCTTCGCGTGCCCTACTGCGGCAACGGGGTCGGGGCATCCGCGGTGGCCGCCGACAAGATCCTTTGCAAGCGGGTGATGCTGACCCTCGGCGTACCCACGCCTGGCTGGCATGTCTGGACCGTTGGCCCGGCGACCTGGAAGGGCCGCCCTGTGATGGTCAAGCCGCCCTTCGGCGGTTCCAGCGTGGGCATGAGCCTCGTACACAGCCGGGCCGAGCTGCCCGGCGCCCTGGCAGGGGCTGCCGTCGACGAGGGCACGGCCGTGCTCGTGGAAGACTACGTAAGTGGCACGCCGCTGACCGTGGGGCTGCTGGAGCTTCCGGGCGGCTCCGTCATCGTCTTCCCGCCGTTGGCCACTGAAGCCAACGAAGCCGAGTTCTACGACGCCGACACGAAGATCGACGTGGACTCCAGGGGCACCGTAACCGTGCGCGCCGCCGAGCTGGCGCCCGATGTGCTGGACAGGATCACCAGGGACGTCCGGACGCTGTGGGACGGGATCGGGCTGCGCGGTTCAGCCCGTATCGACTTGATCCTCACCGAGGACGGCGAGCCGTACGTGCTGGAAGTCAACAGCACGCCGGGCATGTCCCGTGACAGCAACTTCGCGGTAGGGGCGGCGATGATCGGGCTCACGCACACGGATGTCGTCTTGGCGATGCTGCACGAGGCCCTGGCCCGCCCGCCATACGATGTGCCCCTGCCCGCTCCCGCGTTCTCCAGCGCCACACTGACTCGGGAGGCTGCCGTCTCCCCGTAGGAGCTTGCCGCTGTGCCGCGCGTCCACGAGGTCCCCATGTGCCGACAGCTCATCGCCCCCGCCGAGTGGGATCTACACGGGGGCTGGGCACTGGGAGACAGGACCGAATGGTCCAACCGGGCGTGCGGCCTGGCATCGCTGAGGATGATCCTGCTCACCTACGGGCACGGGGCGCCCACGGTGACGGAACTCCTGAAGCTCGCGGTCAAGCACGAGGTTCTGACCCCGCGCGGAGCACTCCACGCGGGAATCGCGAGCCTGGCGACCGACCTGGGAGTGCCCGCTCTCGCAGGGCGCGTGCCCGTCGAAGAACTGCTCGGCCGCCTCGATCACGCCCCACTCATCGTGTCGGTGACCGAGCAGTTCCCCGACGACGGCCGTTCAGGCGGTCATCTCGTCATCCTCCGCGGCTACGAGGACGGCCCCGACCCGACGATCCTCTTCCGGGACCCGTCGGCCTGGGGCCAGACGCACGATCGCATCCCTCTCAGCCGCTTGTCCCCCTCCTACACCGGCCGCGCGATCACCTTCGCGCCCCTGATTCACAACGGAGACTCTTGATGACCGAGACGAACGGCGAGACCACCGAGACCACCGAGGCCGCAGGCGGCCGAAGGATCGCCGTACTCGGAGAGATGCTGGAACTGGGTGACGAGGCAGTCGAAGCCCACCGCGAGATCGGGCGCTTCGCAGCCGAGAGCGGCGTCGACCTTGTCGTGGCAGTCGGCGGGGACCTCGCCAAACAGCTCGCCCTCGCGGCCGGCGCAGCAGGAGTTCCGGACATTGCGATGGCAGGCGACAACGCCACCGCTGCCGCATACCTGGAATCCGTCCTCCGCCCCGATGACGTTGTACTCGTCAAGGCATCCCGCGGCGGCCAGCTCTGGCAGATCGCCCAAGCGCTCACGGGGCAGCCCGTCACGAGCCTGTGAGCTGGCTCGGACCCGCTATGGTCCTTCTTTCTGATCAGGTCTGCCCCGAATGACGGGGCCTGCCAGCCGCGCGACTTCGGCCAGATCCGGACCGGCTGATTGACTCTTCCCGATAGAGGATGGCCATCAGCCCGGGAAGCGCGACAGCACCTCGTGGGCGGCTTGCCGCCCACGCTGGATCAAGTGCACCCGCAGCTCAAGTGCCCGTTGATGTTCCTCCGCCTGGACGGCGACGAGCGACAGAGGCCGGCGTGGGGCGTTGAGCGGAGGCACTGGGGTTGCGGCCACGACTTCGATCTGAGGGTGCACGCGGAGAAGGCGGGGCAGGGGGCGCTGCTGTCGTCGCCGCGAGATCGTTCAGCGTGGCATTCACCACCGGCCAGCACATGTCGAGCGTGTCGCGGTTCGGGCTGTGTCCGGTCCGTTTCTCCGCCAGGGGATGGACGAGATTCCTGTAGTGCCGGACAAGCTCCGAGGCCAGTTTGGCATCGTGCTCGATCCACTTGTTCTTGTACGCGAAGTCGACGAAGTCATTCAGCCCCATGTTCCGCAACGGCTTCGGCATGCGTACGCCTGCGGCGCGGACGTGCGCGGCATGCGCGAGCACTCCCTCCAAGAGGCTGCCCAGCATGATGACCGCAGACGTGTAGGCGCCGTGCTCGTAGCAGGTGCGTGCCTCGTCCAGCCGGAGTTGCACAGTGGCAGCGAGTTCCGGGTCGCTCACTACCTCCGTCACGGAGACCTTCAGCTCGACACGCGGCAGCTGCCGTACTTCGCTCTCGAAACCGGCTTCGCAGCGGACAAGGACCGGCTGGCCTCCGCCGTCGCCGATCCGACGTCCGTCGAGCACGAGTATCTCGTTGAGCCGCCTCAGGGTGGCGTGGTACTCCTGCTGCTGGTTGTAGTACTCAAGGCGATTCGCCAGGCGAAGGACGGCTCGCTTGGCGTCGTCCGTACCGTCCTCCTGTCGCTCCCTGAGGAGATCCAAGGTCCACTTGTGCCGCGGTGTGCCGTCGTACTCCGGACCGTCGTCCCAGCCCGCCCGCTGGAAGAACGCGGCTATCTCGTACCCCTTCCGGTAGAGCAGCGGCGGCTCGTCCCCGCAGATCAGGTGGGCGACCTCTGTCAGTGTGCTGTCGTCGAAGATCTCGTTCACATCAGGCTCCTTCGAGAGAGACGGACGCATCCTCATCGAGCATGGCGTCGAGTTCGTCAGTGGTGAGGTCGGCATCGTCCATCTCGACCGGGGCCCAACCGCCCCCCGTGTCGCCCTGGGCCTCCTCGGTGACTCCGGGCCGGATACCCAGAGCGTCAAGGCGCTTCCACAATGGCGTCAGCGATTCCTCCGGCGACAGCGCGAACTCGCTGCTGCGTACGCGCCAGAACCGCCACCCCGCCCGGCGCAGTTCTCGCTCTCGCTCGTAATCGTCACGGATCTGGTCGGGGGTGGAGTGATACGGGCTACCGTCGCACTCCACTGCGAGGCGGCCTGCTTCTCCGACGACGACGAGGTCGATGCGTTTGCCGCTGACTTTCCACTGGGGGACGACGTGGTAGCCGCGTTCCTTGATCCTGCGGAAGACCCGCTGCTCGAACAGAGACTCGAACGAATCGCAATGCTCGTCGGTTGAGACAGCTGACAGGCTGGGAGAGGTGCCCTGGAGTTCCGGCGGCGCCTGCATATAGGTGAGCAGGATCCTCGGAGTCAACATCGAGGATCTGGACTTCGCCGGGCGCCGTTGCCCGGTCAAGGCGAAGGGCGCCCGGACCAAAGCCCGCCGCCGGGGCCAGGCTCGCGAGGACTACGTGCTGGAGCCCGTGTACTGGGATGCCGGTACCGCTCGGCTGCTGCCCCGTCTGCTGAAAGGCCGCACCCGCGGGCCGGTGTTCGTCACCCACCGCCGCCCGGGGCCGGGCAAGGTCGTCAGCCCCCGCGACGTGTGCCCGGACACCGGCCTGGCTCGTCTCTCCTACGGGCCGGCCGGCCCGCGCCCTGCTCGACGAGCACACGGCCCTGCGCGGACCGGGCACGGGCTGGGACCTGCACGAGTACCGCCACTCCGCCCTGACCCGCCTCGGCGAACAGGGCGCCTCGCTGTTGATGCTGATGGCGAAGTCCCGCCGCAAGAAGCCGGAGAACGTCCGCCGCTACTTCAAGCCGTCCCCCGAGGCGATCGCCGAGCTCACCAGCCTGCTCGCGCCCGGCGTCAGCAACCGCCGAGCCGCGTTCCTTGATCCTTCTCGGTGGCAACGGCGAAGGCGGACAGAAGCGTCGCAGCGGCGAGGCTGCCCCATAGGGCAGCCGAGCCGTGGGAGGCGAGAGTGGTGATGACCGCCGGGGAGACGGCGAGGCCGAAGCCCCAGGAGAGCTGGAAGCGGGCGAGGGCGCGTCCCAGGACATGGGCCGGGGCGAGGGCGGTGACGAGCGCGGTTACGCTGCCGGTATAGATGATCTCGCCGATGGTGCAGACCACGGACACCGCGGCGATGGCCGGGGCACCCCAGCCGTGTCCCAGTGAGGTGGCCGCGAGGAAGCCGAGGTAGGACGCGGCGAGCACCACGCCGGCAAGAGCCAGCACGGTCCGCCGGGAGAAGCGGGACATCAGGACAGTGACCGGAACCTGCAGGGTGACCACCAGCACAGTGTTCGCCACAAAGATGGCTGCCGACCACACGGGGGATGCGTGTAACTGTGTCACCAGGACCAGAGGCAGCGCGATTTCGGGGACGTTGAGGCAGAAGACGAAGACCACGTTGGCGGCCAGCAGCACGCGCATCCGAGGTGCGGGCCCGTCGGCCCTGTCCTTGGCCGAAACAGCGGCCGGATCCGTGTGCACGTGAACCGACCATGCCAAGACTGCCGCAGCGAGATAGGCGAGCCCGGTGACGGCTGCCAGCGCCTGCAACGCGGTGGTGCCGCCCGCCAGGGCTGCGGTGGCGATGAGCGCGCCGACGCCCAGGCCGGCGTTGCGCAGGGCGCGGCCTGCCGCGAGGGCGGCGTCGCGTTCCCGGCCGTGGGCGACCGTGGCGACGAGAGCCGCGTGGGCGGCCGGCCAGGCCTGGTTGCCGATGCCGAGGAAGAGCGCAGCCGTCGCGAACAGCCAGACGTGCCCCGCCGGGGCGGCCAGCAGCAGCGCCACGCCCACCACCCGCACCAGCATCGACGCCGCCACGACCGTGCTGCGTGCGCCCCGGTCCAGCCATCGGCCCACCGCGGGCGTGCACACCAGACCCACGACGATGCCGGCCGTCATGGCGACGCCGGTGGCCGCCGCGGACAGCCTGAGCACCGTTATCCCGTAGAGCAGCAGAAAGGGCCGCAGCAAGCCGGTGCCGAGCGCGTCCACGGCCAGAGCGACGGCATAGCGGGGGCCTCCGGAGGCACGGACGAGGGCGCGCGGCTGGATCTTGGTTGTGGTTGCCATGACGTCAATGGTGCGTTCGGCCGCCGGGCCGACTATGTCGGTTGACGGACATCGTCAATCGACGTGGTCGTCGGCCATCCGGCCAGCGATGATCAGGGGATGACGTTGAGGATCGACATCGGCGGCCTGCCGTCCGGGCGACTGCGGTTCGCTGCCTCCCCGCTGGCCGAGCTGACCGCGATGCTGCACGTGCTGGCCGAACCCGCGCATCACCCGCAGCTCGCCGGCTGGGCCGGGGACGTCTGGGCTGGGCTGTGGCCGGAGCTGGCCGAGCGGCTCAGGGAGGCGGAGTTCCTCTGGCGTTCCTCACGAGCCGACTTCCTGGTCCCCGCTCGTCCCCGGCCGACCCTCACCGAGGAACTGGACGATGTAGACCGGATCGACGACGAAACCTATGTGACCGCCGCGCTCATCACCAGCAGCAACCGGGGCCACTTCGCCGCGCCATCGCCGCTCGCCGACGCGACGGCGCGTGAGCGGGCCCTGGACCTGGCCCAGGCCCGCGGCGCGCTCCAAGAAGCCTTCGCGGAACGGCTGCTCGCGGACCCGGCCGTCGTGCGGGCACGGGTGCGTCACACCCTCGAACAGTGCGCCGAGGCCTTCTTCGACGCCGCCTGGACGGGCGTCGCCGTGCAACTCGCCACCGACCTGCGCCTGAAGAACGACCTGCTGAAGCGCCAGGGCATCGGGGCGGCACTCGCATCGGTCTCCAGCGCCGTCACCCTGGAGCCGGACAGCAACTGCATCATCGTGGACAAGCTGCAGGACAATGCGACCGCCGCCCACGGTACCGGGGTCACCTTCCTCCCCAGCGTCTTCGGCCGCCCGCACCTGGTGGTGGTCCACGCGCCCGGGTGGCAGCCGGTGGTGCAGTACCCCGTGGCCGAGGCGAGTCCATCGGAGCCGGTATCGCTGGAAACGGTCACGCTACGGCTGGAGGCACTCGCGCATCCGGTACGGCTGCGGCTGCTGCGCACCCTGGCCCGCGGCCCGCACACCACCGGTGAGCTGGCCCACGCCTGGGAACTTTCACCCCCGGAAGTTTCCCGCCACCTCGCTGTCCTGCGCCGCGCGGGCCTGCTCACGGCCCGGCGGCAGGGTCGTTACGTCCATTACACCCTCAATCTGCCCGATCTGACGGCACTGGGGGCCGACCTGCTGGCGGCCGTACTGCGCTGAGTAGCTTCGGTCTGCCAGAACGCGGGCGACCGCCGCCTTCGCAACATCGTCCGACTCGGCAGGCCGCCGAGCAGTACCGGCGCGACCGCCTGCTGCCCTCGGGCAGCCGGGCAGCGCACTGGCTGCACCGCCGGAAGTCATCCTGTCCGGCCGTGCGGGCCAGGGCCTGTCACTCCTCGTCGATCGCGTCCTTGTCGCGAAGGGGACGCAGACCGCCGGGCAGGTCGGGGAGCTGGAAGGAGTAGTGGCCGAACACGTTGATGTGGTGGCGTACGAACGGGACAGCCTGGCGACGTCCTCGTCACGGATATCGAAGCCGTCCTCGCGGAGCTGGGTGACGGCGGCGTCCATGTAGCGGGTGTTGAACAGCACGAGTGCGTTGAGGACCAGGCCGAGCGCGCCGATCTGGTCCTCCATGCCGTCCTGGTAGCGCTGGTAGAGCTGCCCGGCCCGGCCGTGGAAGATCTTCCGTGCGAGCGGTGGCGGCCTTCCTGGAGGTTGGCCTGCACGTTGATCTGCCGTTTCCGGCATCGATCAGGGCCTCGGGTACGTGTCGGAGTGCTCGAACTCCCGGGCGACGGGCCGGACCTCCTTGTCGACGAACTCGTGGACGGTGCCGACGATCAGCCGATCCTCGTCGAGAGCGCTCATGCCGTGTTCCTCCTCAGGCTACTGTCAGGAGGACTCATGACACCACGCGCCGCCCGCGCGCCCCGCGTGCCCGTTCGAAGGACGTCGATGACCGAACACGACCGGCCGGCCCCGGCCTTCGCCCGCGCCCAAGACGGCACCGCCTTGGCATACCAGCACCATGGGGAGGGGCCGCCGCTGGTGCTGCTCGCTGGGCAGGCGAACGACCACCACTGGTGGGACGGCGTGCGCGAGGACTTCCACACCGTGCGCTCCACCGTCACCCTGGACCTGCGCGGCACGGGCGACAGCGACAAGCCCGAGGGGCCGTACTCCATCCGGCAGTTCGCGGACGACGTCGTCGCGGTCCTGGACGCGCTCGGTATCGCGCGCGCCGACGTGTACGGCACCTCGATGGGCGGCCGGGTCGCGCAGTCGCTCGCGATCCGCCACCCGGAGCGGGTCCGCCGGCTGGTCCTGGGCTGCACCTCCCCGGGCGGTCCGCACGCCGTGGAACGCGACGCGTCGGTACGACGGTCCCTCGCACAGCCGGACGCGGAGGCTGTACGCCGGGTGCTGGCCGACCTGATGTACTCGCCCGCCTGGCGGGCCGCGCACCCCGGCCCTTACCGCACCCTCGGCGACCCGCGGATGCCCGCCCACGCGCGCCGCGGCCACCTCATCGCCAGCAACGAGCACGACGCCTGGAGCGAACTGCCGCGCGTTGCGGCACCCACCCTGATCCTCCACGGCGACCAGGACCGGCTGACCCCGCCGGACAACCTCCCGCTACTCGCCTCCCGTATCCCCGGTGCCCGTACCCACCTCTTCCCGGGTGCCCGGCACGCTTACTTCGAGGAGTGCCAGGACGAGGCGGGGAAGCTGGTGCGGAGGTTCCTCGTCGAGGAGGGATGACGGTGCGGCAGTACCCTCCCGTCGATCGGCGCGTAAGTCGAGGCTTGGGCCGTGGTCTGATGTGGGCCGCGTAGAAGACGTAGTCGACGGTGACGGTGGAGAACGAGGAGCCTGGCGGGGAACGTCATGAGGCAAGCCGGATCCGGCGCTGTCTGCACTCGGCGATCTGGCTGCAGAGGTTCTCCACGGAGAAGGGAACGCTGAGATTGTCCCTCCCCTCGTAGCGTGGAGCCCGTGATTGCAGGCAGAGTTGGGGTTCATGGGGTCCAAGCAACGGACATGTACACCTGAGTTTCGTGAGGGTGCCGTACGCATCGTGATCGAGGCCGAGAGGCCGATCCCGGAGGTCGCTGAGGAGCTCGGTGTCCACTCGGGCACGCTGCACAGCTGGGTCTCGGCGCTGGCGGAGCGCGCCGAGCGGAAGTGGGATCCCCCTCCACACGGCAGTGCTCTGGCTCCATGTGGGAGGGATGCCCTCGGAGAAAGGTCCCGCTGCGGGCCGCTCAGGAAGCGAGGTCGACGTATCGGGCGTAGAGGGCGGCCTGAGTGCGGTGGGCGGCGCCGATCTTGAGATATATGCTGCTGAGATGGTTCTTAACAGTCTTCTCGGATATGTCGAGCCTTCGGGCGATGAGCCGGTTACTTAACCCCCGGGCCAGCAGGCGGAGTACGCCCCGCTCGCGTGCGGTGAGGGCGGGGCCGGCGGGCGGCGCATCTTTCTCGGGGACGGGAGCGGACGCCGGAGCGGACGGAGCCGCTTCCTCGAGGTCGGTCAGGCCGACGTGTCGGGCGTAGAGGGCGGCCTGAGTGCGGTCGGTGGCGCCGATCTTGGGATATATGCTGCTGAGATGGTTCTTAACAGTCTTCTCGGATATGTCGAGCCTTCGGGCGATGAGCCGGTTACTTAACCCCCGGGCCAGCAGGCGGAGTACATCTAACTCCCGGCAGGTGAGTTTTGCGGCCGGTGCTTCTTCCACGTCTTGCCTCTCTCTTGCTTCTCCGAAACGGCATGAGAAAAAACGTCCAAGGACTTCATTCACGCGGCACCCCCTGGCGCTGAGCGGTGAGCGCCGGCAGGTCACCTGACAGGCGGCGGTCACGGCAGGCGGCCCAGCGTCTCGCCCAGCCAGGCCGTTCAGGCCGGGGAGCGCAGGACGTCGGTGTGGCCGCCGGGGAAGGTGTGGAGGGAAAAGGGGCCGGACGTGACGCGGCGCCAGGGGACCAGGCCAAGGGCGCTGGTCAGGGGGTCGGCGTCACCGCGCAGCGCGAGGGGCGGAGGTGGCCTCGAACCGGGCAAGGAGACGGAGGTCCTGGAGGGTGGTGTCCACGACGATCTCCCGCCATTCGCCGTAGGGGGCATCGGCCAGGGCGTCGTGGGAGGCGGTGGCCTTCTCGGGCAGTTTCAGGAGCCCGGGGCGCGGCTCCGGACCTCAGCAGGGCGGCGACCTCGCTTCCGGCCTCCTCCAGTCAAGCTATGCCCTGTTATTGACCAATCCGTAACTCCGCCGGACGGATCGACTGTCACTACTGGCTCACCATGAATGTCGAAGCCCAGCGGAACGATGGAAAGCGCATATGGGTATGACGTCAATGCAATCTCCCCTGTGTAAACACGCCAAATCGTTCGCAGACGAAAATGGCAACGCTGCGAAGAATCGGTGGCGCGACTGCAAAGCGGCACGTATCTGGCCGACGACGGCGTCCCCCTTGACGCTCGCTCGAGGCGCAGGCTGGAACTGATCAAGTATGTTTAAGCTACATGCTTGTGTGATCAATTGACCAGTGGTTATCGGTCAACTATTGAAGCGCGCCAATACTCCAGCCAGATCGTGATCTTGCTCGTGGGACCTGGTCCGGGAACGGGTACGGCCACTGTTGATCACCGTGACTTGTATGGAGGAACGATGAGACGGTGGCCGTAAATCACCGCATAGATCCTGCTCGTTGGCGGGAGGCGTTCGAGGTGGCCATGGGCCGTATCGCGGGACGGTTCGCCCGGGTCGAACCACGACGCCGGGCTGGGCGGTTGGTGCTGGGCCTGCTGTCGGACCTGCCGCGCAACAACGGCTGGGTGCCCCATGAGGCGCCATGTGACCGAGTGGAGGTGTGAGACCTCTACCGCCGGGCCGTCGCAGCGGCCGGGTAGAAGCTGAGGGCAGTCGGGCGACGTGAGGTCGCGTGATGTGAGTGATCGCAGCGATTGAGGGATCGGAGGAGGTGATGTTCGACGTTGCGATCGGGCGAGTGTCCAGGGCATCACGCCGTCGCAAGACCCTCATCGTCTGCTGTGACTGCCGCGGCGGAATCCACAGCGGATTCCCCGTTCGGCAGGATTCGATGGAATCGACGCTGGAGAGCCGGGTGCGGTGATAAGTCGCATGCCCGGTTCGGTGGGGGCTGCCTGAAAAGGGTCCGTGTCAACGGACACCTCGCCGGCGGCCTACCCTGCGGGGCCGGCAAGTCGGCAGGGAGGATGCCGCAATGCCGGGAGGCCGCTGGTGTCCTGGGGTGGCGCCTCCAGCGTCACCGCAAACGCGGGACCCAGAAGCACTACGTCTACCACTACCCCTCCAAGAAGGCTCTCCGAACCGTCAAGGACCAAGGTCAAGACGCTGTGCCGACAGGACACGAACCTGCCGCTGGCAGTCGTGCTTCACCATCTCAACCCGGTGCGCTCGGCTGGTACGCCTCATGGGCCGCTGCGGCGAGGCGGTGAGCCTGGAGAACTTCGGTGCGTCGGCCCCCTTCCGGACGCTGTACGAGCAGTTCGGCCTGACCGCGCCGCGCGTCGCGGCCTCTGCCCGATCCAGCCTCGACCGTATGGACTCGGTCTGACCCGCCTCATACCGCTCCACTTCTGGGACGCGGGGTCTGCGGCGGGGGGCCTCACACCCGCCAGTCGCCCGCGATCTTCAGCAGATGGTCGTTCTCCTCGGGAGTACCGATGGTGATCCGCACCCCCTCGTCGCCGAAGGGGCGCACCATGACACCCGCCGCCTCGCACGCGTCGGCGAACGCCGGTGTACGCGAGCCGAGGCGCAGCCAGACGAAGTTGGCCTGGCTGTCAGGAACGCTCCAGCCCGCGGCCCGCAGAGCACGGGTGACCCGGGCGCGCTCGGCCACCAGGGTCTGTACCCGCTCCAGCAGTTCGGGTCCCGCGTTCAGCGAGGCCCGCGCGGCGGCCTGGGCGAGTCCGCTGACGCCGAACGGCACGGCGCAGGCCCGCAGCGCGGCCGCGACCGGCGGATGCGCAACCGCGTAGCCGACGCGCAGTCGCGCCAGCCCGTACGCCTTGGAGAACGTGCGCAGAACGGCGATGTTGGGACGGTCGCGGTAGAGCTCGATGCCGTCGGGTACGTCGGTGTCGTCGACGAACTCGCGGTACGCCTCGTCGAGCACTACCAGCACGTGGCCCGGCACCCGGTCGAGGAAGCGCTCAAGCTCACCGCGGTGCACGGCCGTGCCGGTCGGGTTGTTGGGGTTGCACACGATGATCACGCGAGTGCGGTTTGTCACCGCATCGGCCATGGCCTCCAGATCGTGCCGCTCGTCACGCAGCGGAATCTGCACAGGAGTTGCCCCGGTGGCCCAGATGAGTAGCGGGTATGCCTCGAACGAGCGCCAGGCGAACAGCACTTCGTCCCCTTCGCCAGCCGCGGCGCACAACAGGTCCTTGGTGACCCCGAGGGATCCGGTGCCGGGCACGAGGTGCTCCGGGGGCACCGCGAGGGCTGCGGACAGCTCCGTGACCAGTTCACTGCTCTTGGAATCGGGATAGCGGTTGACGCGCCCCAGCTCCTCGCGCATCGAGGCGACGACCGACGGCAGCGGGGGGTAGGGATTCTCGTTCGATGACAACTTGTCCACCAGGTCGCTGGGCGCGGCCCGGCCGGGGACGTAGCGAGGCAACCCGGAGACATCGGCGCGCAGCCGGGGGGCAGGTGCAGGGGGCATCGAGGGAACTTCCTGAACGGGGGAAGCGGACGGTCGTGCGGGGGGGTGGCGTTCATCGGGGGCTCCGGGGTATCCGGGGGCCAGGCACCGCGACGGGGCGCGCGGGCGTGAGATCCAGCCCGCGCGCCGACACCTCTGCCGTGGTCAGCTGCGTGTCTCGCTCACCTCTCGGGTCCGGCGGCGCGCGCCACTGCGGCACAGCGGACCGCCGGGGTTGTCGCAGGCAGGGTCAGCCGACGGCCTCAGCGGGCGCGTTCTCCTCCTCAACGGCCGTGGTCCGTACTCCTGCCTTGGCGAACTCCTCCAGGAAAGTGGGAAAGGACAGCCGGACGTCTTCGAAGCCCGAGAACCGGTTGGCGGACTGCATCCGCAGGCCTGCCACGAACAGCGACATGAAGATGCGGTGGTCGCCCCAACTGGACAGCGTCACTCCGCCGGGGTACGTCCGCGCGCCGCGGACCTCGAAGCCGTCGCAGATCCCGTCGTCGTACAGGACCTCGATGTCCACGCCCGCGCGGGTCAGTTCGGCGGCCATGGCCTCGATGCGAGACGCCTTGTGGAAGCGGGTGAGGCGTCCGCCGGTCACCCGCAGGCTGCCCTGCACGTACGCCCCGAGGGCGGCGAGCGTGGGCACGATGTTGGGGCAATCCCGCACATCCACCTCGAAGTCGCCGCACAGACTGCCCGGCGGGTTGTCGACGGTCAGCGACGAGGTGGCCCGGTCGAAGGTGACGCTCACCCCGAGCTGCTCCAGGATCGGGACGATCGCGAACTCGCCCTGCATGCTGTCGCCATACACGTTGGTCAGGACAGTCCGGCCCGGGAAAAGCGCGGCGGCGGCCAGCAGGTACGAGGCCGAGGTGTAGTCCTCGTGCGTGGTGACGTCCTGGGCCTGGTAGGAGGAGGGCTCCACCTGGTAGTGACGCATGTCCTCCGACGCGGAGACCTTGATACCCGCGTCAGCCAGGCTGGCCAGCGTCTGCCGGATGTATGACTGGGAATAGACCTCGCCCGTCACCTCGATCTCCACCGGGCCGTCGGCCAGCGGCGCGGCGAACAGGATGGCGGTGATGAACTGCGAGCTGATGTCGCCCGGCAGCCGGCAAGTGCCGCCCTTCAGGCCGCGTCCCCAGTTGACGACCGGGGCCTTGTTCTCGCTGACGATCGACTCGATGTCCGCGCCGAGTTCGCGCAGCGCCTGCAGCAGGGGCTCCATCACGCGGTTGCACAGGGTCGCGTCGCCCGTCACCACGACCGGCGACGGCAGTACGGACGCCAGCGCCGTCACGACGCGGAACACCAGACCCGAGCCGCGGGACTGGATGACGCGCCGGATGTGCGGGAGCGCCCCTCCGATGCCCTGGATCTCCAGGAAGCCGTCGTGCTCGGTTATCTTGGCACCGAAGGCACGGCAGGCGTTCTTCATGGTCTCCGTCTCGTCGCAACGGAGATCGTTGAAAACCCGTGACGTGCCATCGGCCAGTGTGCCGGTCAGAATCGCCCGTTGCGTCTCCGGTTTCGAAGAAGGGACGCGGAACGTTCCGGAAAAGGAATCGACCGGATCAACCTTCAGCAGCATCCTAGTATCTCCCGTTTCCCATCATTCGCCGTCTGATACCTTTGCAAGCGATGTCGCTTTGACGTCCGGGCCGGCGATATCCGCGGAGCGAGAACATGTCATCCCGCCGCTTGGCGCTTCGATGTCGGGGCGGCAGTTCGGGAAAAGCCTCCTGGCGCGCACGACAGCCCTCCTCCGGCGGTGGGAGCGCGATAAGAATTCTGTGTCCCGTGCGGCGCACGGGCAATAGGTCCATCTGCCCATGGCGTTTCCGGCACAAGGTGGTCCGGAACCTCTTTACCGCCGAGGTTTGTCCCGGACACTGTCGTCGGTGCTCAGCGCCATCACCGGGGCCGGCGGCCAGGCCGTCATCAACACACTGATCAACGGCGAACGTGCCCCGCAGACCCTGGCCGAGCTGGCCATCCGCCGGGCCCGCAGCAAGATCCCGGTCCTCACGAAGCCCTGGACGGAACCTTCACCGAGCACCACGCGTTCATGTGCCGGCATTACCTGGACGAGCTCGACCACCTCGCCGCCGCGGTCGGCCAGTTGGACACACGGATCACCGCGCTGCCGGCCCGGCTGGAGCGCGACACGGACATCGAGAACTCGACACGATTCCCGGTATCGGACCCGCGGCCGCTCAGATCATCATCGCCGAGACCGGCGGCGACATGGCCCGGTTTGCCACCCCCGGGCATCTCGCCTCCTGGATCGAGGTCTGCCCGGGGATGAACGAATCCGCCGGTGTCACCAAGTCCGGCCGCACCCGCCCAGGCAACAGCAATCTGAAACGCCTGCTGGGCATCGCCGCGATGTCGGTGACCCGGAACAATGACTGCTACCTCAGTGCCTACTACCGGCGGATCGCTGCCCGTCGCGACCGCCAGCACCTGCTACCAGGACCTTGGCACCGACTACTTCACCCGCCGCGACCCCGAACGCCCATGTGGCGCGTGGCCAAGGAAGCCAACCGCCTCGGACTCACCGTCCGCTTTGAACCCATCTCAGCGGCCTGAACCGTGCACTCACCCAATTTTTCGTGTCAGAGTCCCGGTATTGAGGCCAGCCAGGCAGCACATGCCCGCGTGCCCGCGCACCTGCAACGCCGGGGGCGCTGGGACTTAGGTCCTATTCTGACCAAGCCGGTCCCATGCGAGGCTGAGGCAGCGCGAACAAACGCGTTGGGGGCCGTTCCCGGGATTCAGGTTCGGGTTCATTCTTCGGTTCCGAAAGGCCCGCCGCCGCCGTCAACCGGCCCTCCCCGGCCGGGCACGTCCATGCATCCTGTGAACCGTGAGGACGACATCCATGTCCGGCGCAATCCTGTTTTTGAACCGCTGGCCCTTGTACGAGGACGAGCGGCGCTGGGAGAACCGCCTCGCCGCTCCCGAAATCGTCTTCCGCCCGGAGACCGACCGCGTCACGTACGTTTGCGACGAGGGCGGCCGCAGCGGAGTGCCCGCCGACGCCGAACGGGTCCACGTTGTACCGGACTTCGGCAACCTGGACGGCGTGCTGGGGCTCGTCGACGCCGTCGTTCGCGACGAAGGCCCGTTCGACCACGTCATCGCCTTCTCCGAAACGCTCCTCGACCTCGCGGCGACCCTGCGCGAGCGGTACTGCATCCCGGGCTCCAGCCCCGAGGAGACCTCCCGGCTCCGCGACAAGACCGTCATGAAGGAGACGGTGTCGCGGGCCGGCATCCGAGTGCCGCGTTGGGCGCCCTGCCGCACCGAGGACCAGATTCTCGCGGCCGCCGAGGAGTTCGGCTACCCCGTGATCGTCAAGCCGGTGCGAGGGGCGTCCAGCCAGGGTGTGCGCGAGATCGCCTCGGCCGAGGAGCTGCGGGCCTTGTGCGCCGAACGGAGCCTGCACGACCTCGAGATCGAGGAGTTCGTACGGGGCGAGATCCTGCACGTCGACGGCGTCCTGGACGCCGCGGGCAAACCGCTGTTCCTGTGTACCTCGCGCTACGTCTCCACCTGCCTGGACTTCGAGCTCCTGGGCGAACCGCTCGGCTCCGTCTTCCAGACGGAACCCGCGGTGCGCGGCCGCTGCGAGGACTTCGCCGTGCGCTGCCTGACCGCGCTCGGCCTGCGGAGCTCCGCCTTCCACCTCGAACTCTTCGACACCGGCGACGAGCTGGTGTTCCTGGAGGTCGGAGCCCGGGTGCCAGGCGCCGACGTGCCGTACGTCATCCACGACGTCCACGGCGTCAACCTGTTCCGGCTGTGGGTCGACGTGCTGCTGGGCCGCCTGGTGGACCCGCCGGTCCCCGACCCGGAGCTGAGCGGCGGCTGGCTGATCATCCCAGGTCCCAAGCCGCTGCCCCAGAAGGTCACCGCCGCCACCCCGCTCCTGGGTGAAGTTCCCTACGTCTACCGGGAGTTGGTGCCGAGGGCGGGCGAGGTTCTGGTCTCCCGGCCCGGCTCGTACGCCACGCTCCAAGGCGGCCGCTTCCTTTTCCGGGGCGGCACCCAGGAGCAGATCGAGGAGGCCGTGCGCCAGGCGCGTGCGCAGTACCGCCTGACGACGGAGCCCGTCCCGTAGACCGCCCGAACCATCTCGTGCCATCGACAATCGAACCGTCGAGTCCGTGGAGGAAGACGTGGGTCAGTTGAACCATGCGGAGCTGGTCGACAAGAACTTCGTGGTGTTCGCCGAGGGGTGCTTCGGACTCTTTACGAGCAAGATCGCCGCCTCACTGATCCGCTACCGCGGGGACCGCTGCGTCGCCGTGATCGACAGCCGCAAGGCCGGCCGGACCGTCCAGGACGAGCTCGGCTACGGCGGCCCGATCCCGATCGTCGGCCGCGTCGAGGACGCTTTGCACCTGCGCCCCGAGGTCCTGGTCATCGGCAAGGGCCTGCATTCCGCCGAACTGCCCTCCGGCTGGAAGCCGCACCTCCTCGCGGCCGTCCAGAACGGCCTCCACCTGATCAACTCGATCCACTTCCGCCTCACCGGCGACCCGGACATCGCCCGCGCCGTCCGTGAGAAGGGCATCACCGTCTGGGAGACCAAGGACGCCCCGAAGGTGCCGCTCAACAAGGCCCGCGTCCTGGACCTGGACACCTGGGTCATCCACACGTGCGGCAGCGACTCCAACATCGGCAAGAAGACCGCCGGCCTGGAGATCTGGAACGAGGCCAACCGCCGGGGCATCCCCACCGGCTTCGCTGCCACCGGCCAGAGCGGCATGATGATCTCCGGCCATGGCGTCGCGGTCGACGGCGTACCGGGCGACTTCATGGCCGGCGCCGTCGAGCAGGTCGTCATGGAGGCCGCCGCCGACAACGAATGGGTCGTCGTCGAGGGCCAGGGTTCCCTCAACCACATCGGGTTCAGCAGCGTCGCCCTCGCCATCCTCCACGGCGCCCTGCCGCACGCCCTGGTCTTCTGCCACCGCCTCGGCGCCGAGCGCACCAAGGTCTGGGAGACGCCCATCATCCCTATCCCCGAGCTCATCCGCATCAACGAGGAGCTCACCGTCTTCGAACGGCCCGCCAAGGTCGCCGCCGTCAGCGTCAACAGCAGCGGCTTCACCGAGGAGGACTACCGCCGTGAGGCCGAGAAGCTGGAGGCCGATACCGGACTGCCTGTCGTCGACCCGGTCCGTGAGGGCGGCGCCGCCCAGCTCGTGGACATCCTGCGCGCCCACCAGCGCGAGACCGCGGACCGGCTGCCGGTCCGCCAGCGCTGAGGGCGGACCCGGAACTCAAAGGAGGTGCACAGATGAAGAGAGCGGTCCTGCTCCTCATGCACCAAGGCAAGTCGTACACCGAGGAGGTCGCCGCGGCCACCGCCGGGCTCGGCCTGACCCTGGTCGCCCTCAGCTCCCGGCCGGAGACGCCAGGGGTCCTGGACACGAGCCGCCGCCACGTGGCGGACTGCGTGGTCACCGAGGAACCCGAACTGCGCTCCAGCGACGTCGAGAAGGCCGTTCGCGAACTCGCCGAACGGGGCTACCGGGTCGAGGCCGCCCTCGCCACCTTCGAGGGCTACCGGCTCCTGATGGCCGAGCTCAACGAGCGGCTCGGCGCGCGCGACTCGGCCGAGCCCGCGCTGCGGCTCTGCCTCGACAAGTACGAACTGCGCCGCTACCTCTTCGCCGAGGGACTGAGCGAGGTCCGGGTACGCCGGCTCACCCCCGGCGTGACCCCCGAACTCGACCCCTCCGCACGCTGGTTCGTCAAGCCGGTGCGCGGTGCCTCGTCCTTCGCGACCTTCGTCCTGGAGGACGCCGACGACCTGGCCGACCTGCCCGCAATCCAGGAGCAGATGCGCGCCGACCAGCGCATGAAGGCGATCTTCATGGACCGGTACGACTTCCTCGTCGAGGAATACGTCGAGGGCCCGGAGTTCAGCTTCGAGACTTTCGTCCTCGACGGGCGGGTCCACCACCTGTGCGTCCACGAGAAGGCCCGCGTGGAACGCCTGGAGCGGACCACCCTGGAGGGGATGTCGGTCAGCCCGCCCGTCGGCATCGACCGTGAACTCGTCCTGGAGGGATCCGACTACGTCACCCGCTGCCTCGCCGCGCTGGCGGAGCACGGGCTGACCGCCGGCGCCTTCCACATCGAGGTCAAGTACTGGGAGTCGAAGAAGCGCTGGGAGATCATCGAGATCAACCCCCGGGTCGGCGGCAGTCTCATCGACGCCAGCGTCCAGACCGTCACCGGGCACTCCCTCCTCGACCTGTGGGTCGAGTCCCTGCGGCTGCCCAACGGCGAACGGGACGCCTTCCACGACCGGCTCATCCGCGCCTCCCAGTTGGAGGCCCTGCGCACCGGCGCGCCCGTCCAGGCGAGCGTGTTCCTCAGCAAGTACGGAGAGAAGGGGCGGACCGTCGACGCGATCGGCTTCGACCCGCCCACCCGGCCGCCCCGGATCCTGCGCATCCACGTGGCGGAGGGAACCCGACTCGATGTGTCCGACCGGGCGATCTGCCTGATGGACGCCCTGTGGGACGTGGCGGCCGACGACCTCGACGCCGAGACCGCCTTCCTCGACCGGCACGCGACGGAGCATTTCCATGTCCGCTACCGCTGACCCGACGACCCGATCCTCGGCCTGTACGCGGGCGCCGAACCGGAGATCCGGGCCACCGTCCCGCTGTGCGGCTGCGAGAACCTCGTCCGCCCGGGTCCACACCTCCGGGTTCACCCGGGTCGCCGAGCGGATCGCCCACGACCCCGCCGCCGCGCCGGGCGGCAAACACTCTGACTTTTCCGTGGACGTCCACCCGCCAACCCTCTCGTGAAGGAGAACGCGATGAACCGCGTGCAGAACACCGGGATCAACCACCCGAAGCCGTTCTACAACGAGGAGCAGAGCCGTCTGAAGAAGGCCGAGCTCGACCGCTACTTGGACAAGAAGATGGCGGAGTGGAAGGCCACCGTCCCCTTCGCGTCCCACCTGACCGAGCCTGAGCTCCACCAGGCGTACTACCGCCGCACCCTCATCGAGCACGTGTGGCGGATCCGCCTCTCCCGGGTCAGCCAGTCCAAGGCCATCTACAAGATCGCCCAGGTCGCGCCCAGGGCCGCCCGCGACTACGCGCAGTACCAGGCCGACGAGATGCTCCACGACAAGCTGTACATCAGCGACGCCGCGGCCGCCGGCGTCACCGAGGAAGAGATCCTCGCCACCGAGCCTTACCTCTCCACCCGCCTTTTCGAGGGCTTCTTCTACTACGCCCTGGAGCACGAGTCGGCCCTCGCCCCGGTCGTCTCCAACTACCTGGTCGAGTACACCCAGATCAAGCTCCAGCCGGCCATCGTCGAAAACCTCCAGGAGCGGCTCGGCAAGGAGAACGTCAAGGGTCAGGCCGCCCACCTCCACGTCGACAGCACCGAAGACCACTCCCAGGAGATGTGGGACATCCTCCACCAGCTGATCTTCAGCGAGGAGGACTTTGAGCAGGTGTTCAAGTACATCGACGACGTCCAGGAGATCCTCGCGATGTTCTTCCGGGAGATCTACGAGGACACCGTCGCCAAGCACGCGCAGACCGCCGCCGTGTGACCCGCACGTCCCGGGCCACGCCGACGACAGGATCAGCACGTCGGAGACCCCATGCGCCTGAGGGTTGAACCGATCGGGAGCTTCACGGGGACCTTCCGCGTCCCCGCCTCGAAGCCGGAGACACAGCGGGCGATCCTGGCGAGCGCCCTGGCCGAGGGACGCTCCCGGCCGCCTTGCCCGGCCCGCGCGGGGCCCAGCTGCGATGCCGGTCGGTGGCGCCTCTGAGCCATCGCGGGTCCGCCGGGCAGTCGTCGCCCGGCGGACCCGTACGGACCCCACCCCACCGCACCCCCGCCGCCCAGCAGAGAGGAACCCCGCGAATGTCCGCACCCGACACAGCCGCGCTCGTCAAGGAGTACCGCGAGAACGGCTTTGCGGTCGCCGAGCGTCTCTTCGATCCGAGCGAAGTCGCCGAGCTCAACACCGCCATCACGGAGATCCTGGACGTCCCTGACATCGGCTCCGTCGCCGAAGTGGAGCCGGGCGACAACGGCATGGCCCGCCGGATCTGGTCGCCCACCAAACAGCACTCCGCGTTCGAGCGGGCCGCCGCCCACCCCAAACTGCTCGACCATGTCGAGGCACTCATCGGCCCCGACATCCTGTTCCACTACAGCAAGCTCCACCTCAAGGCCCCGCAGGTGGGCAGTGTCGTGGAGTGGCACCAGGACTTCGGCTACTACCCCCACACCAACACCGACCTGGTGACGGCCCTCGTCTACCTCGACGACACCACCACCGAGAACTCCGCCCTCCAGGCCGTCCCCGGCTCTCACCGGCGCGGCCTCGCCGACCACTACGTCGACGGCCACTTCCGCGGCAAGGTGACGGGTGCCGACGCCCCCGACCCAGCGCTCGCCGTGCCCATCGAGGCGCCCGCTGGCAGCGTGGTCTTCATCCACTGCCTGCTCCTGCACTACTCCTCCCCGAACCGCTCCGACCGGTACCGCCGCGCCTTCCTGCCGGCCTACCGGGCGGCCGACGCCTACCCGATCCACTTCGGCCCGCACGCCGGCCACAACGAGCCCGGAGTGAAGCTGCTGCGCGGTAGCGTGTCGGACACGGCACGTGTGGAAGCCGGGGCGTGGCGCCTCCCGCTCGCGGAGCGCCCCTTCGGCTCGCTCTTCCAGCTCCAGGAGGGCGCCAACAAGACCGCGACTGCGGCGACCACCGGGTACGCCACGCTGGAGGAGACGAAGTGACAGCCCCATGAGCACGCCGAACGTGACGGTCGTCCGCGCCTGCCTGCGGGGCGGCGCGGGCGGCAGCCCCACGGCCGTCGTCCTGGAGGACGACGCGGACGGCCCGCCGCCGGGCGACGACGAGCGGCGCCGGATCCCCGTCGCACGGGGCACCTCGCACGCTGTGTACGTACGTCACGCCGACGACACGACCGAGCTGCGCTTCTTCACCGCGGAAGGGGAACTGCCCGCCTGCGGTCACGGCACGGTCGCCGCCCTCGCCCTCCTCGCGGCACGGCACGGCGGTGTCGGGCCCTACCGGGCCACCCTCCGTGCCGGGGGGCGCGTCTTCGCCGGGCGGGCCGAGCGTGCCGGCGAGCTGATCACCGCCGCCTTCGACCCCGGACCCGTTGACCTGCGCGAACCCACCGCAGAGGAACGCGCCCTCGTTCTTCCGGCCCTCGGTCTTGCGCCGGACGAGGCCGGGCCGGACGTCCGGATCGCCGGCGTGGGCCGCGAACGCATTCTGGTGCCGGTCCCCACCCGGGCCGCGCTCGCCGCGCTACGCCCGGACCTCGAACGCCTCAGGGCGGCCTGCGACCGGTTCGGCCTGCTCGGCGCGTATGTCCACTCGGAGCCTTCGCCCGAGGGCGCGCTCGCGGCCCGGATGTTCGCCCCTTCGATCGGCGTTCCAGAGGACCTCGCCAACGCCAACAGCACGGCCTGTCTCGTCGCACACCTGGCTGGCCGGGGCGTCCACCGGATCGCCGTCGACATGGGCGACGCCCTCGGCAGCCACGCCACCATCACCGCCACGGCGGGACCGGACCTGCGAGTCGAACTCGGCGGCACCGCACGGGTCCTGACGGAGCAACCGGCCCATCCGCTCTCTTGAAAATGACCGAGCCCTTTCGGCGTAGGTGCAGGTCAACCGGCCTCTTCGCGCGGGGTGACGGTGACGTCGAGGCCAGGGCGGCGAGTTGGGCGATCATGCGGCGGGTGTGCCGTTCCTCGCCGAGCCGGTTGGTGAAGTGGTCGGGGCCGAGGTGGGTGGTCTTGCTGCGCGCGGCGGTGGAGCCGGCCAGGAACAGGTCGGTCTTGAGCCGGGAGTTGCCATGGCGGGTCGTGCGATGGGTGACAGCCAGTCGCAGGCGGAGTGCCGACGGTGTGGGTTGTACCAGTCGGTGATCCAGGTCGCGATCTTGATGCCGGCCTCGGCCCCGGGTGCGGAAGTGGTGTCGGTGGATGTACTCGGCCTTCAGCGTCGAGTTCGTCGCCTCGGCGACCGCGTGTCCAGGGCGGAGGCGACGCGTCCCATGGACTGCACCACGCCCAGGCACACGCACGCGTCCCCGAAGGTCCTGGACCCGCGCTGCTGGACGCCCCCTCGCCCGATGTGGCACTTGGCGCCTGGCTCAGCGCCGCCACTGCGCAGATCAGCACCTCACGCGGCCTGACCGCGAGCGTGGTCGCGGCGGGGAGCGCGGACGCGTCCTGGTGCCATCGCGCCCTGGAAGCGGCCGCCGCGTCGCTGCTCGACCGCGCCCAGCGACACCGGAGCGTACGGCCCGACGTCTCTGTCCCTCAGCTGTCAAACTTGTGAACGCCGTGGCCCTGGCCACCGAACACCAACCGGAACCAGACCGCGCCCAACAGGCGGCGGCACTGCTCGACTTGCTGATGGACGGCCTGCGCTCGCGTGCGGCTCATTAGCACCGCGGGCACAGGGCAGCCTCCGTCATCAGCGATCACTTTGAGTGAAGCTACTTAACGAGATTAGAGCTAGTGGACTAGATTTTCCATATGCCTGAGCAGCCGCCCTATCTCCGCATCGCCGACGAACTTCGGCAGCGGATCGCGGAGCACGTATGGGAACCGGGCGACCGTCTGCCCTCCCGCGCCCAGATCGGCCAGGAGTGCAGCGTGGGCGAGAACGTGGTCCGCCGGGCGCAGGAATTGCTGATCTCTCAGGGCGTGCTGGAGGGACGGGCCGGATCGGGCACGTACGTCGCCGAGCCCCGGCAGCGGGTACGGGTCGTCCGGTCAACCGCGCGCGAGCAGCCCAGCGGATCGCCGTTCCGGGCCGACATGAAGGCCGTGGGCAGACAAGGGGCTTGGGAGAGCCGGACGGACGCCAAGGTGCCGGCACCAAGGGAGATCGCGGCGCGACTCGGAATCGCCGAGGGCGAGTTGTGCGTCCGCACGACATACGAGTTCCTGGCGGACGGCAGACCGGTGCAGCTGTCGACGAGTTGGGAGCCGTACGACCTCACGGCCGGCACTCTCGTCGTACTACCCGAAGGTGGGCCCCACGCGGGCGCCGGGGTCGTGAACCGCATGGCCGCGATCGGGGTCACGGTCAGCCATGCCGTGGAGCAGCCGGAGCCAAGGCAGGCGAGCGCCGAGGAGGCGTCGCTACTGGGCATCCAGAAGGCCGCGCTCGTTACGCACATCCGGCGGACGTACTACAGCGACGACGGGCGGCCCGTTGAGACGGCGGACATCGTGGTGCCCGCCGCTCACTGCGAGATCGTTTACGAGATCCCGATCAACCGGTGATCGCGCCGTCCGCAGCGAGCCCTCCGACGGAATCCACTACGCGGGCCACCTACTCGCTTCACCCGTAAATCTTTCGAGCCTCCCGACTGCCAGTGTCACAGTGCTTCCCACGGAGGACCGTGTGAGCCTGACGGATCAGGCCTCTTGTGATCTTGTGGAACAGATGAGGGGAGAGGTAGATGAGTCGCCGCAGAGGGACCCGTAAGGTCCCCGCAGTCGTAACTGCGACTGTGCGTGAGTGGAGCGACGAGGAGGGGTGGGGTGTGCTCGACTCGCCCGAGACTCCCGGAGGATGCTTCGGCCACTTCGCCGACATTCAGGCGCCCGGCTTTCGCACGCTGTCACCAGGGCAACAGGTCGATCTCATCTGGGAAGCACCCGGCTTCAAGCAGGACGGGTACGACTACCGCGCGGTGAGCATCATCCCCAGGCCTGTCTGACATCCACACCTGACATCAACGGCCGCCAACGCTGCCACACCGAAGTGGCCACGGCTGGACCAACGACGAGCCGTTCAAAGCCGTTTCAGCACCCTGCACCGCACGGTGATCGAACTCCTAAAGCGGGTGTCGCAGGTTCGAATCCTGCCGGGGGCACTATGCCTGACCAGGCGCGATGCACCAGAAAGGCCCCTCGGAAGTGATCTCCGAGGGGCTTTTTGGCCTTGCATGGGAACGAATGGGAACGCGCTGGCAGGCAGCATCCTGCGTGGGGCCCCTGGGCGACTCCCCCGGTTTCGTCCCCCTCTCGCTCGGCCGCCGCTGGCACGCCCCCGTCCACATCGGCGCCCTCAAGCCCGACAAGGGCCCCGCGGTCGCCCTCTACAACGTCCATTCCGACCACTTGCCGGCGTCACGCGCGCACCGTCCGCAAGTGATGACCCAAGCCGACGACTTAGCGTTCTTTGACGCCGTTGGTGCTCGCTGTGCGTCAGGCAGCCCGGGAGCGCCGGTAGTCGGCGAGGCCGCCAGCGGCCCACAATGGGACCAGGCGCGGGAGTTCGGTGCGCGGGACGGCGCCGCGTACGCATCGCAGACCGAGCTTCGCGAGGGAGTCGGCGGCCTCGTTGAGGGGGTGACCGGCGTGGGCCTTCTCATGGACGAAGGTCAGGTCAGGGGTGTACTCGGCGAGCAACTGCAGCTTGAACAGGCTCGGCTTGCGGCCTTGGGAGCGTAGGTGGGTGTCATAGCCCTCGGGCATGTCCGTCTCGCCTTGCTGCCAGCTGTGCAGGTGCCGCAGCGCCTGCAGGTTGTCCACACGGACCTCGATGGGCCGACCGGGGTGTGCAGGGAGGACCGCCTTGAGACCCCAGTACACGGCGCGCAGTTCGGTGACGACCACGCGGGAGCGGGGGCGCACGAGGTACTTCGGGTAGAGGTGAGCGCGCAGACCGGTGTGGCCGGTAGTAGCGAGGTAGCCGGAGGCCACCCGGTCCGGGCCGACCGAGGCGTCCGTGGCCAGCACGATCGGCCCGGCGACGGCCTTGACCTTGTCGTTCCCGCACACCTGGCGGCAAGTGGAGGTGGTGGCGTGGCGGGGTGCGTGGGCGAGGGGAGAACGACGACCCATGACAGTTGTTGCCTCCTTACCTTCGCAACAGAGCAGCGGGAGAGAGGGCGGGCGCGTGACGCCCGCCGGGCTTGGTCGTGTGGGTCAGGCGCCATCACTGTGTTGCCATGCCCCCTGGAATCCGCCAGATGTGGCGGGGCTCCGGAATTGCTCGCCGGTCAGATGGCGGCCGGGGCCTTCTTGTACCAGTCCGTGATCACCTTGGTCAGGTGCACGACGTTCTGCTGACGCATGATCGGGGCGGAGGCGTTCGGTTCGAAGTCCTCGTCCGCGTTCGTGGTACGCCAGATGCTGTCCTCGGTGACCGGGGCAGCCATGTGCCGGTCGAGCCGCTTGAAGAACTCCTGGATGTCGCCGTCCTCGGCCCCGGCCTCCCGCAGATTGCGGTAGACGCCGCCCAGGACGCGGAGCATGCCCACCGAGCCCAGGAGCGAGGACTCGCGCAGCCTCATGGCCTTGGTGGGGGGCGCCGGCGGCTCGCTCTTCTTCTTCTCGGAGAGCGAGGGGTCGTAGTTGTCCACGTCCTCCTCGGTGATCTCCGCGAGCGCGGTGAAAGCGATGGAGATGACATCCAGGAAGCCGCGGACGCTCTCGATGACCTCGTTGTCGGTCAGCGACTCGACCTTCTTGTTGACGCGGCCACCGGGACCGGCGATGACGGCCCGCGTGATGTCGGCGACGTGCTTGGCGCCCATCAGGTTGCGGTTGGTCAGGGTCATCCGGTCCCGCTCGATGTCGATCTTGCCCAGGAAGAGGGGGTGGGTGACGATGTCGCTGAGCGTGCGGTTGGCGATGCGCGAGGTGTCGAAGCGGGCCCGGACGGCACCGGAGATGCCCTTGGCGTTGTCCGCGACGTCGACGAACATCTGCTGGCCCTTGACGCCGTCGGGCTCCACGTAGATGTCGATGCCGACGAACTCGTCCTTGAGCCGCTGCATTCGGCCGATCAGAGTCTCACGGTCCTGCTCCAGCTTCGCCTTCTTGGCCTCGTTAGCGCGGAGGATCTCCCGGTCGATGCGGGAGACCTCGTCCGTGATGCGCTTCTTCTCCAGGTGGACTCCGAGGATGCGGTGCTGGCCGTCGATCGTGATCAGGCGGCCGATGCCGCCGATCGACCACGGGACGGTGAGGTAGCCGACCGAGCCGTCTTCGCTGATCGGCTCGAAGCGGCAGCCGCCGGTGTCGCGGATGAGGAGGGCCGGAGCCACCCAGCCGGGATTGTCGGCGAGGTACTGGCCGAAGCCCTTGGCGTGGGCGATGTCCACCTTGCGGTTGTCCGGATCCGGCTTGGCCGGGTCCGGGATGGTGAGGATGACCGAGAGATCGGCGAGCGGGATGCGGGTCGTGTAGACGGTCCGGCCGCCCTGGCTGGTGCGGATCGCCAGGTAAGTGGACTCCTCACGCACCAAGGAGAGGCGGGACGAGTCGACGGAGATGGTCATGGATGACTTCCTTTCCGAGCAGGTAGCCCTCGGGGGCAGCGGGAGAGAGGGCGGGCAGCGCATGACGCCCACCGGGTGGGGCATGCGGGTCAGGTGCCGCCGGCGTTCGGCGGGTGGACTCGGCCGTAGACGGTGAGGAACAGCTCCAAGTCGGCGCGTTCGTCGGGCGCGGCGTGACCGGAGGCGAGGCGGTTGTGTCCAGCCGGAGCGACACTCGGTATGGCCTTCTGTCGTCATAGCCGCCTCTGGCGGGCTGTCGTCATAGCCGCCTCTGGCGGGCCGCCGGCCGTGCTGGGATCTCCCGGCGGAGGTTGGTCGGCGGCGGTGCCGGGAGAGGGGAACTGCCGGGTCGACAGGCGGGTTCGGGACGGCGCGGGCTCCGGCTACCACGTCAGTACTTGCCGTTGCTCAGGATGTCGCCGTCAGCGTTGTAGACGGTGACAAGGCCGTTCTCTTTCGGCGCCCTGGACCTTGGTGACGTGCGCCGCGGCCTCCCGCGTCTTCGCGGACTCGTGCTTCTTCACGTACGCCTTGAAGGCGTCGACGGTGGACTGCTGGGGCGCGGCGGCCTTGGCGGAGCCAGTGCCCTTGGAGGACCCACGGCTCTTGGAGGAGCTGGTGCCCTTGGAGGACCCGGTAGACGCAGCGGAGGACGCGGCGCCGGCCGAGGAGTCGTCCGAGCCGGACCCCACGGCGGACGCGATACCGCCGATCACGATCACGGCCAGGACGCCGAGGCAGCCCAGCTTGGCCTTGGACCGCTTCTTCGGCGGCACGGGAGGCTGCGGGTATCCCGGCTGCTGCGCGTATCCCGGCTGCTGCGGGGGCTGGGTGGTCATCTGGGTTCCTCCTGTTGCGATGCGCGATGGGCGATGGCCGTGAGTGGAGAGATCCGATGCGCGGCACGGACACAACAGAGCACCCGGGCCGCCGCTTCCACTCGGAAGCAGGACTAGATAAGCACGCCACTGAAAGCACCGTCAATCAGCTTCACGGACTTGACGGCCGTTGTAGTCTGTTAACCGTCCACTGCCCGACTGGCCCGAGAGGTGCGGAACCCCACGCCATGCCCCAGCAGCCACCAGCCCAGCCTGCGCCCTCCGCGCATGTGACGGCCGCCGAGATCTCCCGCATCGCAGGGGTCACGCGCGCCACCGTCAGCAACTGGCGCCGCCGCCACGACGACTTCCCGGCCCCCAGCGCAGGCACGGAAGCCAGCCCGCTCTACGACCTGACGGCCGTCCAGGCATGGCTGCGGGGACGTGGGCACACCTCCACCGCCTCGCCGACCGAGGAACTGCGTACGGCGCTACGGCTACTGGGACCCGGCTCGGGTGTGGCCGCGCGACTGTTCCCACTGGTGGCCGCCGCGTCCCGGCGGACGCCGGAGGAGCTGGCCGAGCTCACCGCCGTGCCCGACGACCAGCTGATCGCCCAAGCGGAGAAGACCGCGGGCGAGCTCCCGGCTGCCGTGCCCGAGGCCGAGCCGGTCCGCTACGGTCCGGACGACGCGGGCGCGGTCCGCGCGCTGCTGGGTTGCGTCCGTGAGGCGGGGGCACAGGCCGCCGTCGACGTCCTCGCCGAACGCGAACTGGACGAGGGCGCCGCCAGCGGCGTTTACCAGACCCCGGAGGGCCTGGCCCTGCTCATGGCACGGCTCCTGCCCGCCGGCGCGTCCCGCGTCCTCGACCCTGCCTGCGGCAGCGGTACGCTCCTCGCCGCCGCCGCCCGGCAGGGCGCACGGGAGCTGTTCGGGCAGGACTCGCTCCCCGTCCAGGGCCGGCGCACCGCGGTCCGGCTGCTGCTCGCCGCGCCCGGGGCCGAGACGGCGATCCGCCTCGGCGACAGCCTGCGCGCCGACGCCTTCCCCGACGTCACCGTGGACGCCGTCCTGTGCAACCCGCCGTTCGCCGACCGCGATTGGGGTCATGACGAGCTGGCCTACGACCCGAGGTGGGCGTACGGGGTCCCACCGCGCTTCGAATCCGAACTGGCCTGGGTGCAACACGCTCTCGCGCACCTGGAGCCCGGCGGCCACGCGGTCATGCTGCTGCCGCCCGCGCTCGCCTTCCGCTCCTCCGGCCGCCGCATCCGCGCGGAACTCATCCGCAGCGGGGCCCTGCGCGCCGTCGTCTCACTCCCGGCACGTGCCGCGTATCCGCTCCACATCGGCCTGCAGATCTGGGTGTTCCAACGCCCCGAGCCGGGCGGCACGGACCGTACGACGGTGCTGTTCGTCGACGGGGAGGGCGAGCAGCGGGACGGCGCCGCGGGCACGCCGTCCGCCACCGACACGGCCACGGCCGGCGCCGGCACCCGCGGCGGCTCACGCCCCCGCCGATCCGGCTCCTCCTCTTCCGCCGCCTCCTCTGCCTCTGCCTCTTCCGCCTCTGCCTCCTCCTTCGACTGGGCGGGGCTGACCGACCGGGTCCTCGGCCAGTGGGCCGCGTTCACCACCGCCGCCGACACCTACGCCGACGAGCCCGGCGTCGCCCGCGCGGTGCCGCTCGTCGACCTCCTCGACGACATGGTCGACGTCACCCCGGCCCGCCATGTGCGGGCGACCGCAGCCGACATCGACCCGGCCGCCCTGGCCCGGCGCGTCCACGACCTGCACGGCCAACTGGCCGAGCAGGTCGCCGCCCTGGCGGCCGCCTCCGCGTCCGGCGGGTGGCAGCCGTCCGGGGCCTCGGCCCGCGAGTGGCGTACGGCGACCGTCTCCGACCTGGCACGCGGCGGGGCCCTGACCGTGCTGCGGGCGGCGACGCCCGGCACCCGAGGCTCCAAGGGCGGCGCCGCCCCCACCGTGGACCGGCCGGTCCTCACCGCCCAGGACATCTCGGCCGCAAACCCCCCGTCCGGCAGGGCCGTTGACATCCACGCGGACGCCGCGCAGCCCGTCGCCGCCGGGGACGTCCTCGTACGCGCCGTCGCGGGCGGCGGCGACGCGGCCGCGATGACCCGGGTCGCGGACGACCGGGACGCCGGAGCCCTGCTCGGTCCGCAGGTCCACCTCCTGCGCCCCGACCCGGCCCGCCTCGACCCGTGGTTCCTGGCCGGGTTCCTCGGCGCCGAGGACAACATCGCCTCCGCGTCCACCGGCTCCACCCTCGTGCACGTCACACCGGGCCGCCTGCGCGTACCGCTGCTGCCCCTGGAGGAGCAGAGGCGCTACGGGGAGGCCTTCCGCCGCGTGTACGAGCTGCGTGCGGCCGTCCGCCGAACCGCCGACCTCGCCGCCGACACCGCGGCCACCCTCACCACCGGCCTCACCGCCGGCGTACTCCTGCCACCGGACACCCCGGACGGCGGTTCCCCCTGAAACGCCCCACACGTCCCACCGCACACGACCACACTGGATTACTGCCGTCCCCCGCCCGGACGGTGCTCTTCGGAAGGAAGCCGGGACCTCTTGAACAGCAGCAAGCACACGGAGCTGGCGAACCACGCCTGGTCCGTCGCCGATCTCCTGCGTGGCGACTACAAGCAGTCCGACTACGGCAAGGTCATCCTGCCGTTCACCGTGCTGCGCCGCCTGGAGTGCGTCCTGGAGCCGACGCGCGAGAAGGTCGTCGAGACCGTCGCCAGGTTCGCGGGCCAGGAGATCGACACCGACCACTTCCTGCGCAAGGCCTCGGGTCACTCCTTCTACAACAAGAGCGACCTCACGCTGCGGAAGATCGCGGCCGACCCGCAGAACGCGGCGAAGAACCTGCAGATCTACGTCGGCGCCTTCTCCGACAACGCCCGCGAGGTCCTCGACAAGTACGAGTTCAACCAGCAGGTCAGGAAGCTCGACGGCGCGAACCTGCTCTACCGGGTCATCGGCAGTTTCACCGGCCTCGACCTGCACCCCGATGTCGTGCCCAACCACAACATGGGTTACATCTTCGAGGAGCTGATCCGCCGCTTCGCCGAGCAGTCGAACGAGACCGCGGGTGAGCACTTCACCCCGCGCGAGGTCATCAAGCTGATGGTCAACCTGCTGGTGGCGCCGGACGCGGACGCCCTCAGCCTGCCGGGTGTCGTCCGCACGGTCATGGACCCGGCCTGCGGCACGGGCGGCATGCTCAGCGCCGCCGACGACCGCATCAAGGCCCTCAACCCGGACGCGACGGTCGAGGTGTACGGGCAGGAGCTCAACCCCGAGTCCTGGGCGATCTGCCGGTCCGACCTCATGATCAAGGGCCAGGACCCGGAGAACATCCGCTTCGGCAACTCCTTCTCCGACGACGGCCACGCCCGCCGCAGGTTCGACTACATCCTCGCCAACCCGCCGTTCGGCGTGGAGTGGAAGAAGGTCAAGGAGGAGGTCGAGTACGAGCACAAGTCGCTCGGCGACGCCGGCCGCTTCGGCGCGGGCCTGCCGCGCATCAACGACGGTTCGCTGCTCTTCCTCCAGCACATGATCTCGAAGATGAAGCCGGTGGATGTGAACGGCGGGGGCGGCTCCCGCATCGCCATCGTCTTCAACGGCTCCCCGCTGTTCACGGGCGCGGCCGAGTCCGGCGAGTCCAACATCCGCCGCTGGATCCTGGAGAACGACTGGCTGGAGGCGATCGTCGCCCTCCCGGACCAGCTCTTCTACAACACCGGTATCTCCACGTACTTCTGGATCCTCACCAACCGCAAGGACGCCGACCACAAGGGCAAGGTCGTCCTGCTCGACGCTCGCGACCAGTGGGTGAAGATGCGCAAGTCGCTCGGCGACAAGCGCAAGGAACTCGGAGACGGGACGAACGGCCGCCCCGACCACATCGGCGACATCACCCGGCTGTACGCGGAGGCCGTCCAGGTCGCGAAGGACCCCGAGCACCCGTTGCACGGCAAGGTCAAGGTCTTCGCCAACGAGGACTTCGGCTACCAGCGCATCACCGTCGAACGACCGCTGAAGCTGCGCTTCGAGGTCACGGAGGAGACCTTGGCGGCGCTGGCGGAGGCCAAGCCGGTGGCGAAGCTGGAGCGGAGTGAGGAGTTCGTCGCGGCGGTGCGTACGCTGCTCGGCTCGACGTGGCCGACGAAGTCCGAGGCGTTCATCGCGCTCAAGGACGCGGTGGTCGCGGCCGGCCTGACCTGGCCGTCGGGAGCGCCGTTCGCGAAGGCGGTACGGGAGACGATCGGCGTCCGGGACCCGGAGGGCGAGGTCCAGAAGCTCAAGGGGACCCCGGAACCGGACGGGGACCTGCGGGACTACGAGAACGTTCCGCTCGGCGAGGACGTCGAGGACTACCTCAAGCGCGAGGTGCTGCCGCACGTCCCGGACGCGTGGATCGACCACACGAAGACGAAGATCGGCTACGAGATCCCGTTCACGCGGCACTTTTACGTGTACAAGCCGCCGAGGCCGTTGGCGGAGATCGACGCGGAGTTGAAGTCGCTGGAGGCGGAGATTCAGGCGCTGCTGGGCGAGGTGACCCAGTGAGCGGACGATCGACCACACTGCGAGCCGCAGCCGAGGTGGCGCTGGGACGACAGCGTGCGCCGCAGCACGATTCGGGGCCGCATATGGTCCCCTACCTTCGCGCGGCAAACGTCAAGGATGGCGTGCTGGATCTCAGCGACGTGAAGGAGATGAATTTCACGCCGGCCGAACAGCAGACTTTCTCACTCCACCCTGGAGACGTTCTCATCACAGAAGGCAGTGGGAGCATCAGCGCTGTTGGTGCCTCTGCTGTATGGCGGGGCGAGATTGACGGCGTCGTGTGTTTCCAGAACACCTTGCTCCGGCTGCGTCCTAGGGACGATCGCGCTGATGGGCGGTTTCTCGAGTGGTGGGCTCGTTCCACGTTCGGCAGTGGCGTATTCGCCTCCATTGCATCCGGTGCGAATATCTACCACATCAGCGCCGAGCGGGTGCGCGCTCTCCCGATTGAGCTGCCGCCGCTGGAGGAGCAGCGCCGCATCGCCGACTTCCTCGACGCTGAGACCTCGCGGCTGGACGACTTGGCTAAAACTCAGGTTCTCCTGATTGAACGCCTCAAAGAGCGCGAAGGGGTGGCCACTGAGCTGACGCTGTCCAATGCCTCTTCTAGCAGTGTGCGTCTTAAGCGCATGTTGACCGTGCCAATGTCGTACGGCGCAAATGAGTCAACTGAACATGATCGGCGCGACTGGCCTCGATATATTCGGACGACGGACATCGCTAACGACGGTAGGCTACGCGACGAGACGTTCGCTTCGCTGCCGCCCGACGTTGCCCGCAACTACATGTTGAGCGACGGAGATCTGCTCTTCGTGCGCAGTGGGGCTACTGTAGGGAAGAGCTTCGTCTACGAGTCACAGTATGGCCCGGCTGCACATGCAGGATATTTGATCAGGGCGCGCGTAAACAGAAATCTCACCCTACCCCGCCTGATTTGGCATTTCTGCCAAACCGCAAAGTATTGGCAACAAGTTGACGAAGGCGCCATCCAGGCTACAATTCAGAACGTCAATGCCGAGAAGTACGGAAATCTGCTCGTCCCTCTCGTTGATAGGGAGAGGCAGCATTCGACGCTGGAAATCCTAGACTCACAGCTGGCGACGTCGCGAATTCTGCAAAATCGAGCAAAGCAGTTGCTGGAACTGCTTGCCGAACGCCGCCAGGCCCTAATCACTGCAGCCGTAACCGGCCAGTTCGACGTCTTCACCGCCAGCGGGCGCAACGCAACGGACGGAGTGGGCGCGTAGCCATGAGTCCAATCCACACGGAGTCCGCATTCGGCGAGGCCATCGTCGCCGCCATGGTCGAGCGCGGCTGGCGCGAGGCCCGCTCGCAGGACTACCGGGCCGATCTCGGCCTGGACACCAACGAGTTGTTCACCTTCATCGGGGCGACCCAGCCCGACGAGTGGAGCGAGCTGCTCACCGTCTACGGCGGCGACCCGAACGAGGCGCAGCGCGGGTTCGCCGGACGCCTCGACCAGGCCATCGCCACCAACGGCCTCCTCGACGTCCTCCGCAACGGCGTCAAAGACCGGGGTGTCCTCCTCCGTGTCGCCTACTTCAAGCCGAACCTCGTCGCCCACGACTCTGTTCTCGACGGCTACCGGGCCAACCGCCTCACCGTCGTCCGCGAACTCGAGTATGCGACGAAGCAGGCCGACTGGGGCAACCGGCTCGACCTCGCCCTCTTCCTCAACGGAATCCCCGTTGCCACGGCCGAGTTGAAGAACCCGCTGACCAAGCAAGGGGTGGAGCACGCCAAGGAGCAGTACCGCACGGACCGCGACCCCACCGAGTTGATCTTCACGCGCCGAGTCGTCGCGAACTTCGCCGTCGACCCGGACCTGGTCTTCGTCGCCACCCAGCTCAAGGGCAAGAACACCCGCTTCCTCCCGTTCAACACCGGCTCCAACGGCCCCGGTCAGCCGGGCGGCGCCGGCAACCCGGCCCCGACCGCCTTCGGCACGTACGCGACCTCCTACCTCTGGGAGCAGGTCTGGCAGCCGGACAACTGGCTGGACCTGCTCCAGCGGTTCGTGCACCTGCACAAGAGCAAGACGCCCGGTGGCGGCAGCACGAAGACGATGGTCTTCCCCCGGTTCCAGCAGTGGGACGCGGTCAAGAAGCTCACCGCGCACGCCGCAACGCACGGCGCGGGACACGACTACCTGGTCATGGCCTCGGCCGGCTCGGGCAAGTCGAACACCATCGGCTGGCTCGCGCACCGCCTCAGTGACCTGCACACCCCCACCGACCTCCGCGAACTCGACGCCGAGGCCGTGGCCAAGGGCCTCAGGCCGGGTGTGCCGGTCTTCGACAAGGTCATCGTCATCACCGACCGCCGCAACCTGGACGCACAGCTCCGGGAGACGATCGGTAATTTCGAGCAGACCGCAGGCCTTGTCGTGAAGATCGACGAAAAGCACGGGGCGAAGGGCGAGCAGCTCGCGAAGGCCCTCTCGCGTGACACCGGGAAAATCGTCACCGTCACACTGCACTCGTTCCCAGCGCTGCTCGACTACCTCCAGCGCAACCCCACCGAGATCCAGGGCAGCCACTTCGCGATCATCGTGGACGAGGCGCACTCCTCGCAGTCCGGCGACGCCGCCACCGCCGTACGATCCGCCCTGCGCGACCTCGGACTGGACTCCGACTCGGACGACGCGGGCGCGACCACGGTGAAGGCCGAGGCCGCCAGCCTGGACGAGCAGCTCAAGAAGCGGGCCGAGCAGCGTTCCCGCGCCGCGAACCTCTCCTACTTCGCGTTCACCGCCACGCCGAAGGCCAAAACCCTCGAACTCTTCGGCACGCTCCAGGACATCGACGGCAAGGCGACCTACCGGCCCTTCCACACGTACTCCATGCGTCAGGCGATCGAGGAGGGCTTCATCCTCGATCCGCTGCGCAACTACGTCACGTACAACACGTACTGGAAGCTGGTGAACCAGAATCCCGACGAGCGGGAGGTCGACCCGTCGAAGGCGAACGGCCTGCTCGCCCGGTACGCGCTGACCCATGACTCGACGGTCGCCCAGCACGCCCAGGTGATCGTGGAGCACTTCGTGGCGCACAGCCGGGGCCGTCTCGGCGGTCGGGCCAAGTCCATGGTGGTGACCGCCTCACGGCAGTCCGCCGTGCAGATGGCGCGCGCGATCAAGAGCTACATCAAGGACCGGGACTACGACACCAAGTACCCCGACCTGGGTGTCCTCGTCGCCTTCTCCGGCTCGCTCACGATCGACGGCAAGGAGACCACCGAGCCGAAGGAGAACGGCGGGCTGTCGGAGAGCGCGCTGCCGAAGGCGTTCGCGTACACGCGTGCCGACGACAAGGCCGCCCGAGCCGGCGGTGCGGGCCAGCGCGAGTACAGGATCCTGGTCGTGGCGGAGAAGTACCAGACCGGCTTCGACCAGCCGCTGCTGACGACGATGTACGTCAACAAGTCACTGACCGGCATCTCCGCCGTCCAGACCCTGTCCCGGCTGAACCGGACCGCCGAGCGCAAGACCCAGGCGGACCTGGCGGTCCTGGACTTCGTCAACGACGCCAACGACATACAGGAGTCCTTCCGCCCGTACTTCGAGGAGGCGAACACCCTCCCCTCCGACCCCAACCTGCTCTACACCGCGCAGAGCCGGGTCATGCAGGCGGCGATCCTGTCCGGGCAGGAGATGGACGAGTTCGCCGCCGCGTACTTCGCCGCCAAGGAGAAGGCCGCGGGCTCACAGTCCAAGTGGGAGAAGCTGCACGCCGAGCTGTACCGGCTGCTCTCGCCCGCCGTCGCCCGCTTCACCGCTCTGCAGGACAGCGAGGACGAGGACGACCAGGAGACGGCGGAGGGCTTCCGCGCCGACCTCAACGACTACGTCAGGAAGTACGGCTTCCTCGCGCAGATCGTCCCTTACCGGGACGCCGAGCTGGAGCGGCTGCACCTCTACGGCCGCTACCTCCTCAACCGGCTGCCGCGCCGCGCGGACGGTGGCGTGGACATAGGCGAGGTCGAGCTCAGCGCTATCCGGGTGGACCAGACCGGCGAGTACAACGTCTCCCTCACCTCCGAGGGGCCGACGACTATGCAGGGCTTCGGCGACGGCTCGGGCGGTGCGAAGGAAGCGGAGAAGTCGCTGCTGTCGCAGTTGATCGAGGAGTTCAACGCACGCTTCGGCACCGATTTCACCGAGCAGGACTTCATCCGCCCGTTCGAGGAGGCCACGGCCGACCCGAAGGTGCGGGCGGCGGCCGTCGTCAACGGCGAGGACAACTTCGGCCTTGTCTTCGACAACGTCTTCGCGGACAAGATGGCCGACCACATCGACACCATCGCGGGACTGGGCCGCCAGTACTTCGGCCCCGACAAGGGCTTCAAGTCCAGCCTGGACCGCAGCGCCCGCAAGGCCGCCTGGCGGATGATCCGCCGCGAGGCGGGCCTGGACGACGACGTCTGATGCGTACGCCCCGGCTGGATATGCCGGCCGGGGCGCCCTTTGGAGAACGTCATAAGCACAGCCGAACCACGGCACGGAGCACTGGCGCGGGCCGCTGCGGCCTTCTGCCTCCTCTCAACTACGAGAAGCCACTTCAGGAGCGGGCGATGGACAACGAGATTCAACGGGATGCTCCAGTGGCAGGTCGAGACTGTCGAGGCGCGGTGCGCCCTGTTGGAGCGGCGCAACGCTCCTTGGCAATGCGGCGATGGATCAGCCGCGGCCACTCCTCGCCTGGCCCACCGCGAGACCGAACTCGTGAAGTCAGGATCGGGGATCGGCTGCACATGTCATCGGATCTCTGCGTCAAAAACTGTGCGCAGTGCAAGTTGTCCTCTTCATGAGGTGCAACGGATCTGGAGGGGAAATAATGAACCACACGGCAGACGAGCTCGAACCGTCTCGGCTCCAGAAGGCCGTCGAGACGATCGTCATCACACCGCAGGCGGCCGCCAAGCTCGTAGACGGTTACCGTGCGACTTTCGAGGCCAAGTTCAAGCGGAAGCCCGAAAGCCTGGAGGACAAGCGCCGGATCGCCGCCAAGATCATAGGCCGGTACGCCAAACTCTCGGCGGCCACTGGGGCGGCCACCGCAGCTCCGAGCGTGATTCCGGGGATCGGGACGGCGGTCGCAGTCCTGGGCGGCGGTGCCGCTGATGCTGCCGCAGCACTCAAGCTCCAGGTCGACATGTGCATGTGCCTGGTCGAGGTGTACGAGACCGAGCTGGGCGATGAGGACAAGAAGCAGCTCGCCTTCGTGCTCGCGTTGGCAAGTTCGGCAGAACAGATGGCGGCGAAGGGCGGCAAGGCAGCGGTCATGAAGATCGCCGAGAAGTTGGTCTACCTGTACCTGCGGGGGCCCGCCCTGGTCACGATCAAGCAGTTGTTCAAGCGGGTGTCCATCACCTTCACCCAGAAGGCGATGGCCAAGGCGATACCCGCCGGCGTAGGCGTCGCTTTCAGTGGCTCGACCAACTACGTCCTGACGAGGGTGGTGGGCAGGGTCGCCGTCGCCGTCCTGGCCAAAGACGTGAAGTAGCGCGGGCGTCTTTCTGCCGCAGCCGACCGGGCAACCCGTGAGGCCCAGCCGCCTGTGCGACTGGGCCCCGCCGGTTACGAAGGTACGGCTCAGACGGCCTGGTCGGCGGCCAGCCGGACGAGCCCGGCCCACGCCTCGGGGGTGACTGTCAGAACCGGTCCGGATCGGACCTTCGAGTCCCGGATGTGTATGCCCTCGACGGCGGCTGCGACCTCGACACACTCGCCACCCCCGCCGCTGCTGTAGCTACTCGTGAACCAGGCCGACACCGGCACGGTCGACTCGGTGTGCTGAACACTCATCTCTCTCCCAGCAGTTCCTCGATGAAGGCCAGCGACTCACAGGGGGTGAGCGCCTGTGACCGGAGAATGCCATATCGGGCTTCGAGCTCACGGATCTTTCCCGCACTGGTGTACAGGCGGCTGTCGTCCTGCACCTCGGTGTACGCGATGCGTCGCCCTTCGGCAGTGTCGATCAGATTGAAGGGGCCGCCCAGCCCTGCATGGTCTTCTCGCTCAGTCGGCATCACCTGAATCTCCACGTTGCGGTTCTGCCCTACGAGCAGGATTTGCTCCAACTGCCCCCGGAGTGCCGCCCATCCACCGATTGGCTTGCGCAGCACAACTTCCTCGATGATGAAGCTCAGCAGCGGTGCTGATCGACGAGTGAAGATGTCTTGCCGCACCATCCGAGCCGCCAGACGCTGTTCAATGACATCGTCATCAAGTAGCGGGCGCTGCATGCGGAAAACAGCCCTCGCATACTCCTCTGTCTGCAACAGGCCCGGCACCGCATGCGTCGCGTACACGCACAGGCCGACCGCGCCCGCCTCCAACCGCGCCATGTCCCGGAAGAACGCCGGATACTGCGCCCGCCCCACCTCCTCCTTCAGGGCTTTCAGGACGCCCCCGGCGTCCAGCACCTCGTCCGCGCGGTCGATGAACCTCGGCGGGGGAATCCGCCGCCCCTGCTCGAAGGAGGCGATCGACTGGGCCGCGTAGCCCGTGAGCTTCCCGAACTCCGGCCGATCCAGGCCCGCCCGTACCCGCAGCAGCTTCAACTGCCTCCCGAACGCCGTCACCACGCCCGATCCCGGCTCGTCCTCCGGCCTCGGCCCGGCGTCATCCCGCACACCCTCGGCCTCGCCCCGCTCCACCGACTCCATCGGCTCCACCGCCTCCCCGGCCCCGTTCCCCGGCCCAACGCGCCCACCCCGAGCCGGTCACGCGGCGCGCCTCGTACACCTCCCGCCCCGTCGCGTACAACCAGCACGCGACGGCGCGTCACCACTGGTGACGCTACGCCACCGCCGGGACCAATGGAGCATGAACAGTGAGACCGCTGCCCCCGACCCCGTCCCCCGGCCCACCAACCCCACAGGCCACTTCGCGATGCGCTTCAGCTCCACCCCGCGCGGC
>NZ_JBEXFG010000057.1:0-37741 GCF_040606675.1 Streptomyces sp. NPDC005393
GGATCTCGTCGTTGGAGGTGCCGGCCGCGACCATCGGCCAGACCATGGCGTCCTCATGGACGATGAAGTCCACGACGACCGGCCGGTCGTTCCCCGGCACCGTCGATACGCGCGAAGGCCGCCTCGCCACTCGCGACGTGGGCGAGAGCCGTGTACGGCTCGGACTCGGCGCTCATGGCTTGCTCCCTTCGGGCTCGCCGCACGAGCGGCGGATGACCAGGCGGGCGGAGAGGGTCACCGACTCGGCGGGCCGTCCCTCGACGAGATCGACCAGCGCGCGGACGGCGGCATGGCCGAGCTCTCCGGTCGGCTGGGCGATGGCGGTGATCGGCGGATCGGTGTGGACGAACCAGGGGATGTCGTCGAACGCGGCGAGCGCCACATCGCCCGGCACCCGCAGCCCCCGCGCGCGGATCTCGTCCATCGCGCCGAGCGCCATGAGGTTGTCCGCGGCGAAGATCGCTTCCGGGGGGTGCGGCAGATCGAGGAAGCGGGCGGTCACCCGCCGTCCACTGTCCGCCTGGAAGTCGCCCTGGCCGATGTGGTCGGCGGGCAGCGCGAGACCGAACTCGCGCAGCGCCGAGCGGAAGGCGTCCACCCGCTCGCGCCCCGTGGTGGTGGCCGCCGGGCCCGCGATGAAGGCGAGCCGGCGGTGGCCGAGCGCGTACAGATGGGCCACCAGATCGCGGACGGCGTCCCGGCCGTCGGTGCGGACCACCGGCACCTCGTCCATACCCTCGCCCTCGATCCAGCGGTCGACGAAGACCAGGGGGGTGCCGGCGCGGGCGGCGGCCGGCATCATCGGGGAGCCGCCGTCGGTGGGGCTGACCAGCAGACCGTCGATGCGACGGTCCATCAGGGTGCGCACATGGTGGTCCTGGAGATCGGGGCGCTCGTCGGCGTTGCCGATGACCACGCTGTAGCCCCGGTCGCGGGCCGCGTCCTCGACGGAACGGGCCAGTTCCGTAAAGAAGGGATTCAGCACATCGCTGATGACCAGTCCGAGGGCGCGGGTCTGGGCGGTGCGCAGGGAGCGGGCGACGGCGTTGGGGCGGTAGCCGAGATCGGCGACCGCGGCGAGCACGCGTTCCCGGGTGTCCGCGCGGACGGCCGGGTGGTCGTTGAGGACCCGGGAGACCGTCGCGACGGAGACGCCGGCGCGCTGCGCCACGTCCTTGATGGCCGGCATCGTCCACCTCCTTGTGGAATCGATTTCAGGGAGGATTGGAATCGATTACATCGGGGCTCGGCAAGATGCCGGACCCGGACGAAACCGGATCGTGATGTTCCGCGGCGGTACGGTCGCGGTCCGGCCCGGACCACGGGTTGTCCACAGGCCCCTCGCGGGTGTCCACAGCCCGAACCGGCTGTCGGCTCCCGGCGGTACGGTCGGGGCATGCTCAATCTCGCGGTGGTCGAAGGGGTCCTGGAGCGGATCACCTACGCCAATGAGGAGAATGGTTATACGGTCGCGCGGGTCGACACCGGCCGCGGTTCGGGCGATCTGCTGACCGTCGTCGGCTCGCTGCTGGGCGCGCAGCCGGGCGAGTCGCTGCGCATGGAGGGCCGCTGGGGCTCCCATCCGCAGTACGGCAAGCAGTTCACCGTCGAGAACTACACGACGGTCCTCCCCGCCACCGTCCAGGGCATCCGCCGCTATCTCGGCTCGGGCCTGATCAAGGGCATCGGCCCGCGGATCGCCGACCGGATCACCGAGCACTTCGGTATCGAGACCCTCGATGTCATCGAGCAGCGGCCGGAGCGGCTGATCGAGGTCCCGGGCCTGGGGCCAAAGCGCACCAAGCTGATCGGGGCGGCGTGGGAGGAGCAGAAGGCCATCAAGGAGGTGATGATCTTCCTCCAGGGCGTCGGTGTCTCCACCTCCATCGCGGTGCGGATCTACAAGAAGTACGGGGACGCCTCGATCTCCGTGGTGAAGAACGAGCCGTACCGGCTGGCGGCCGACGTCTGGGGCATCGGCTTTCTCACCGCCGACAAGATCGCCCAGTCCGTCGGCATTCCGCATGACAGCCCCGAGCGGGTCAAGGCCGGCCTGCAGTACGCGCTGTCCCAGTCCACCGACAACGGCCACTGCTATCTCCCCGAGGAGCAACTGATCGCGGATGCCGTGAAGTTGCTCCAGGTGGACACCGGGCTGGTCATCGACTGTCTGGGTGAGCTGGCGGCCGACGAGGAGGGGGTGGTGCGCGAGCAGGTCCCGGGCCCGGACGGCGGCGAGCCGGTCCCCGCCGTCTATCTGGTGCCCTTCCACCGCGCGGAGATCTCCCTGGCGGGCCAGTTGCTGCGGCTGCTGCGCACCGACGAGGACCGGATGCCCGCCTTCCGGGACGTGGCCTGGGACAAGGCGCTGACCTGGCTGGCCGGGCGCACCGGCGCCGATCTCGCCCCCGAGCAGCGCGAGGCGGTGCGGCTCGCGCTCTCCGAGAAGGTCGCGGTGCTGACCGGAGGTCCGGGCTGCGGCAAGTCCTTCACCGTGCGGTCCGTGGTGGAGCTGGCCCGCGCCAAGAAGGCCAAGGTGGTGCTCGCGGCCCCCACCGGCCGGGCCGCCAAAAGGCTCGCCGAGCTGACCGGCACCGAGGCGTCCACCGTCCATCGGCTGCTGGAGCTGAAGCCCGGCGGGGACGCCGCGTACGACCGTGACCGTCCGCTCGACGCCGATCTGGTGGTCGTCGACGAGGCGTCCATGCTGGATCTGCTGCTGGCGAACAAGCTGGTCAAGGCGGTCCCACCGGGTGCCCATCTGCTTTTCGTGGGCGATGTGGACCAGCTGCCGAGCGTCGGCGCCGGTGAGGTGCTGCGCGATCTGCTGGCCCCCGGCGGCCCGGTTCCGGCGGTGCGGCTGACCCGGATCTTCCGCCAGGCCCAGCAGTCCGGGGTGGTCACCAACGCCCACCGGATCAACGAAGGGGTGCCGCCGGTCACCCGCGGCCTGTCGGACTTCTTTCTCTTCGTCGAGGACGACACCGAGGAGGCCGGGCGGCTCACGGTGGATGTCGCGGCCCGTCGCATTCCGGCGAAGTTCGGCCTTGACCCCCGTCGTGACGTGCAGGTTCTGGCCCCGATGCACCGCGGCCCGGCGGGCGCGGGCACGCTCAACGGACTGCTTCAGCAGGCCATCACCCCGGCCCGCCCGGACCTTCCGGAGCGGCGCTTGGGGGGCCGGGTCTTCCGCGTTGGCGACAAGGTGACCCAGATCCGCAACAATTATGAGAAAGGGGCCAACGGGGTCTTCAACGGCACGGTAGGAGTCGTCACCTCCCTCGACGCCGATGAGCAGCGGCTGACCGTGCTGACGGACGAGGACGAGGAGGTGCCGTACGACTTCGACGAGCTGGATGAGCTGGCTCATGCCTATGCGGTGACCATCCACCGATCGCAGGGCAGTGAGTACCCGGCCGTCGTGATTCCGGTGACCACCGGGGCCTGGATGATGCTGCAGCGCAATCTGCTCTATACGGCGGTAACCCGTGCCAAGAGCCTTGTGGTGCTGGTCGGCTCGCGCCGGGCGCTCGGGCAGGCGGTGCGTACCGTTTCGGCGGGAAGGCGCTGTACGGCACTGGATCACCGGCTCGGCGGCGATGGACGAGCCGAGCGTGTCAGATGGGTTTCCGAACGGTGACGAAGAGGGCAGGATGGCCGTGGGGGCGGCACTGAGTGCCGCCAAAAGGCCCTTCAATCGACCCCGAGTGCACGTTCACTACCCGAGTAGGGGAAGGTGGGGGGAGTCAGGGCACCTCGAAGAAGAGAACCAGGACGTCGGTGAGGGATGACGTGAGCGACAACTCTGTAGTACTGCGGTACGGGGACGGCGAATACACCTACCCGGTGGTCGACAGCACCGTCGGCGACAAGGGCTTCGACATCGGCAAGCTGCGCGCCCAGACCGGTCTGGTAACCCTGGACTCTGGTTACGGCAACACCGCCGCGTACAAATCCGCGATCACCTATCTCGACGGTGAGCAGGGCATCCTGCGCTATCGCGGCTACCCCATCGAGCAGCTGGCGGAGCGCAGCTCGTTCCTGGAGACGGCCTTCCTGCTGATCAACGGCGAGCTGCCGACCGTGGATGAACTGGCCGCCTTCCGCGAGCAGATCACCACCCACACGCTGCTGCACGAGGACGTCAAGCGGTTCTACGACGGCTTCCCGCGCGACGCCCACCCGATGGCGATGCTGTCCTCCGTGGTCAGCGCGCTGTCGACTTTCTACCAGGACAGCCACAACCCGTTCGACGAGAAGCAGCGTGACCTCTCGACGATCCGGCTGCTGGCCAAGCTGCCGACCATCGCGGCCTACGCGTACAAGAAGTCGGTCGGCCACCCGTTCGTCTACCCGCGCAACGACCTCGGCTATGTCGAGAACTTCCTGCGGATGACCTTCTCGGTCCCGGCACAGGAGTACGACCTCGACCCGACCGTGGTCAGCGCGCTCGACAAGCTGCTGATCCTCCACGCCGACCATGAGCAGAACTGTTCGACCTCCACGGTCCGGCTCGTCGGCTCCTCACAGGCGAACATGTTCGCCTCGGTCTCGGCGGGCATCAACGCCCTGTGGGGTCCGCTGCACGGCGGCGCCAACCAGTCCGTGCTGGAGATGCTGGAGGGCATCCAGGCGTCGGGCAGCGACGTCGACTCCTTCATCCGCAAGGTGAAGAACAAGGAAGACGGCGTGAAGCTCATGGGCTTCGGGCACCGCGTCTACAAGAACTTCGACCCCCGGGCGAAGATCATCAAGTCCGCGGCGCACGATGTCCTCTCCGCCCTCGGCAAGTCCGACGAGCTGCTCGACATCGCGCTCAAGCTCGAGGAGCACGCGCTCGCCGACGACTACTTCGTGGAGCGCAAGCTCTACCCGAACGTGGACTTCTACACCGGTCTGATCTACCGGGCGATGGGCTTCCCCACCGAGATGTTCACCGTGCTCTTCGCGCTCGGCCGGCTGCCGGGCTGGATCGCCCAGTGGCACGAGATGATCAAAGAGCCGGGCTCCCGTATCGGCCGTCCGCGCCAGATCTACACCGGCGTCGTCGAGCGGGACTTCATCCCGGTCGAGCAGCGCTAGGGTCTTCGGCGCCGAAGGGGCTGCGCCGTTGTCGTAGGGGAGAACGCGCGGAGGCCCTGAGGGATCCCATCGGTTTGGGGTGCCCCCTGGCGAGTGAGCCGAAGGGGCTGCGCCGTTGTCGTAGGGGAGAACGCGCGGATGCCCTTCGGGTTCCCATCGGTTTGGGGTGCCCGGAGGCGAACCGAGCCCCAAAAAAAGCAGAAAGCGCCCCGCTTCCGATCCCCCCACGGGTCGGAGCGGGGCGCTTTCCATGTCCCGGTTCGGATTCCCCCCACGGGATCCGGCCGGGCGTTCACGGGCCGTACTGCGCCGTACTGCGCCGTACTGCGACGCGATCTGCCGGGGCGCGTACCTACGGGAGGGCCGCTCAAAGCTCCCCGAGTACGTCGCCCCGGCCACGCGTAGCGGGATGCGTCCCCCAAGACGAATCCCTACCGCCCATTAGACTCACGACCCCCCGCAATGGTTACGTGGGGTTGTCTGTGATCTGCGTCTCTTGCCATAGGGGCCATAAAAGGGCAAGACACTCGATTTGAAGATCGAGGCTCTCGTGTATGGGTGTTGTGCGGCTTATGGGGACTTGGTGAATTTATGTGGACACCGTGAAGGTCCGCAGGCGCAGGCTGTTCGTGACGACGAACACCGACGAGAACGCCATCGCGGCTCCCGCGATCATCGGGTTGAGCAGTCCGGCCGCCGCGAGCGGCAGCGCGGCGACGTTGTAGCCGAAGGCCCAGAAGAGATTGCCCTTGATGGTGGTCAGCGTCCGGCGCGCCAGCCGGATCGCGTCCGCCGCCACCCGCAGATCGCCCCGGACCAGGGTCAGATCCCCGGCCTCGATGGCCGCGTCCGTGCCCGTGCCCATCGCGAGCCCCAGGTCGGCGGTGGCCAGGGCGGCCGCGTCGTTGACGCCGTCGCCCACCATCGCGACCGTACGGCCCTCTTCGCGTAGCCGCTTCACCACGTCCACCTTGTCCTGCGGCAGCACATCGGCGATGACCTCCTCGATGCCCACCTCACGGGCGACCGACTCGGCGACCAGCCTGTTGTCGCCGGTCAGCAGCACCGGGGTCAGGCCGAGCGCGCGCAGTTGGGCGACCGCCTCGGCGCTGGTCTCCTTGACGGCGTCGGCGACCAGGAGGACGCCGCGCGCCGCGCCGTCCCAGGCCACCGCGACGGCGGTGTGCCCCTCCGCCTCGGCCGCCGCCTTGGCGACCGCCAGCTCCTCGGGCAGCTCGATGGCCCACTGGCCGAGCAGCTTCACGCGGCCGACCAGCACCGCGTGCCCGTCCACCGTGCCCTGGACGCCGAGCCCGGGGACATTGGCGAAGTCCTCGGGCACCGGGAGCGCGCCGACGCGCTCGGCCGCGCCGTCCGCGACGGCCCGCGCGACCGGATGCTCCGAGGCGTGCTCCACAGAGCCCGCGAGCCGCAGCAGCTCCTCCTCGGCCACGCCGGACGCCGTGACGACCCCGCGCAGCCGCATCTGTCCCGTCGTCACCGTGCCGGTCTTGTCCAGGACGACGGTGTCCACCCGGCGGGTCGACTCCAGCACCTCGGGGCCCTTGATCAGGATGCCCAGCTGGGCGCCGCGGCCGGTGCCGACCATGAGCGCGGTCGGGGTGGCCAGGCCCAGGGCGCACGGGCAGGCGATGATCAGGACGGCCACGGCGGCGGTGAAGGCGGCGGTCGCGTCGCCCGTCGCCAGCAGCCAGCCCAGCAGGGTGCCCAGCGCGATCAGCAGCACGATCGGTACGAAGATCCCGGAGACCCGGTCCGCGAGCCGCTGTACCTCGGCCTTGCCGTTCTGCGCGTCCTCCACCAGCTTGGCCATCCGGGACAGCTGGGTGTCCGTGCCGACGCGGGTGGCCTCCACGACGATGCGGCCCGCCGTGTTGACGGTCGCGCCCGCGACCGCGTCGCCCACCACGACGTCCACCGGCACCGATTCACCGGTCAGCATCGAGGCGTCCACCGCCGAGGAGCCCTCGACCACCGTGCCGTCAGTAGCGATCTTCTCACCGGGGCGGACCACGAAGCGGTCGCCGGCCGCCAGCTCGCCGACGGGGATCCGCACCTCTCGTCCCGCCCGTCGCCCACCACCACCCTCAACCGGGAGCGCTTCGCGCTCGCCCCCCTCGTACCGGAGTACCGCCACGTCCTTGGCGCCGAGCTCCAGCAGCGCGTGCAGCGCCGCGCCCGCCCGCCGCTTGGACTTCGCCTCCAGGTAGCGGCCGAGGAGGATGAACGTGGTCACCCCGGCGGCCGCCTCCAGATAGATCGAGGACGATCCGCCGGCGCGCGACACGGTGAGGTCGAAGGCGTGCCGCATACCGGGCATGCCCGCGTCGCCGAAGAACAGCGCCCACAGCGACCAGCCGAGCGCCGCGAGGGTGCCGATGGACACGAGGGTGTCCATGGTGGCCGCGCCGTGCCGGGCGTTCGTCCAGGCGGCCTTGTGGAAGGGGGCGCCGCCCCAGACGACGACGGGCGCGGCGAGGGTGAGCGAGAGCCACTGCCAGTTGTCGAACTGGAGCGAAGGCACCATCGCCAGGACGACGACGGGCAGGGACAGGGCGAGGGAGACGAGCATGCGGTGGCGCAGGGAGTCCGGCTCCGCCTCGGCGCGCCCGGGGCCGCCCGGTGCGGTGTCCGGCGCCCCGGCGTCCCCGGGGGCGCGGGGCGCGGGCTCGGCGGGGCGCGGCTCCTCGGCGGTGTAGCCGGTCTTGACGACCGTGGCGATCAGGTCGGCGACCTCGACCCCGCCGCCGTAGGACACCTTGGCCTTCTCGGTGGCGAAGTTCACCGTGGCGGTGACGCCCTCGATGCGGTTGAGCTTCTTCTCGATGCGCGCCGCGCAGGACGCGCAGGTCATGCCGCCGATGGCGAGCTCGACCTCGGACGTGCGCCCGGCTTCGGGAGCCGTGCTGGTCATGTCTGGTCTCCTGGGAGGAGGGCCGGGCCGTACGGCGGCTGTATGAGCAGGGCGGTACGGGCCCGGCGGGGATGCGTCGTGGGTGGATCAGTCCCGGCCGGCGAGCTCGTAGCCCGCCTCGTCGACGGCGGCGCGGACGGCCTCGTCGTCCAGCGGGGCGGCGGAGACCACGGTGACCTGACCGGTGGCGGCCACGGCCTTGACGGAGGAGACGCCGTCGAGGGCGCCGATTTCCTCGGCGACGGCGCCCTCGCAGTGGCCACAGGTCATGCCGGTCACCTGGTAGACGGTGGTGATGCCGGAGCCGGTGTTCGCCTCGGAGGTCATGTGCTTCTCCTGTGTGGGTGAGCGTGACAGACGGTGCGTAGGAGACGCCGGACGCCCCAGGGTCTCCTGACGATGTCAACTCTATACCCCTAGGGGGTATTCCCGGAAGCTGGGGGTGCGCCGGTTCGCGAAAGAGGTGTGGCGCCCGCGCGCGCTCCCCCTGAGTCCGTCCGTGTGTCAGGGGAGGCGACCGGGGTCGTCAGGGGCAGGTGGGCGCGGACTCGGTACCGAGGACCGGGGCGAGATAGCCGTACAACGAGGCCTTCATCTCGGCGATATAGGCCTCCCGCTCCGCGCCCTGATGCGAGGCTCCAGCCCGGCCTTGAACAGCGCGAACGCCATGGTCGCGGTGCGGGTGCGCCGGTCGGCGGAGAGCTGGGGGTTGTAGACGCCGATCAGCTCCGCGACGCGGTCCTGTACGGCGTCGTGCAGCGCGGCGTGCTCCGCGAGGACGCTGCCCGGTGCGTCGGAGGCGGCGCGAGTGGCCGGCGGGTCGGCGTATGTCACCGTGCTGCCCAAGGGCGTGTTCGTGGATGCCGCCGGCCAGGATCTGGTGCGTGACATCCGCCGCCCGGCATCCGCCGTTCGACACCTCGGTGACCGGCACTGCCGCCGTGCTCGTGGACACCAAGGACTCCATAGCCGACCGGCTGCCCTGGGCCGCCGCCATCATCGCCGCCGTCACCCTGCTGCTGGTCTTCCTGCTCACCGGCAGCATGCTGACACCCCTTCAGACGGTGCTGCTCAACGCGCTCAGTCTCACCGCGATGTTCGGCGCGGTGGTGTGGGTCTTCCAGGACGGGCATCTGTCCGGTCCGCTCTCCTTCACCACCTCCGGCGATATCGAGACCACGCTGCCGGTGCTGATGTTCTGCGTCGCCTTCGGGCGGACGACCGCACCGGGGACCATGAGGCGGCGGTGGAGTTCGGGCTGCGGCGCACCGGCGGGCTGATCACGGCTGCGGCGCTGATCCTCGCCGTGGTCATGGTGGTCATCGGCACCTCACGAGTCACCAACCCCAAGATGCTCGGCCTCGGAATCGCCCTGGCCGTGCTGATGGACGCGATGGTGGTGCGCAGTCTGCTGGTGCCGGCGGTGATGCGGCTGACCGGCCGGGCCACCTGGTGGGCCCCGGGCCCGCTGCGCCGGCTGCACGCCCGGATCGGGCTGAGCGAGGGGGAGTCCGCTCCCGCCGAGGGCGGCACCGCCGCCGGGCGCGCGGGCGGGTCCCGCAGCGAGGAGGGAGAGCCTCGGGACCCGGCGAGCGCGGGGCGTCAGGGTCCGCTCGCCCACGGTGCTGGTCGGCGGCTTCCCCGCGGTCGGCGGCCCGCGACAATCCGCCGGGCGGGGTCTAATCCTTGACATCGCGCCGGGTGCGACGGTTGCCGGGTCTGCGCGCCACCCAGGAGCGGATGGTATCCGCGAACCAGTACGGCTTGCCGCCCTCCACCAGATCGGGGGGCGGCAGCAGGCCGTGCTTGCGATAGGACCGTACGGTGTCGGTCTGCACACCGATATGCGCGGCGATCTCCTTGTAGGACCACAGCCTCCGGTCGGTCATTCCTCGTGCCCTTCCCGCGGGCGCCGCGGCCACGGCCCGGTGGGGCCGTCGGGGGAGCCGTGGCGCACCGCTCACGATCACTCAGCCTGTTCCCGGTGAACGACACTGAGTCATGATCGGCTAGGGGCTGTTGAACACCTGTGACGGAAGGCTCGTGGAGATGTGACGCCTGTGACGGCTGAGTGACGCTCAGGCTCCCAGCTCGGACATCCGTTTGGTGATCTCGGACAGCTGCACCGGGCGGTGCTCCAGCCGGGATAGCTCACATGCCTCGGCCACCAGCAGTGCGTAGAGCGCCTGCTGCCCGGAGCAGGGATTGGCGGCCTCGCCCCGGGCGGCCCGGAGGAAGGCCGCCAGCTCCGCCCGGTACGCGCCCTCGAACCGCTCCTGGAAGTCGGCCCAGGGCCGGGCGGGGCCGGCCGGCCCGCCCGGTTCGGCGGAGGTGAAGGGCGTACGGTCGTCCAGGCCGACCACGAACTGATCAAGCTCGCCGGACAGTTCCATCCGTACGTCGTAGCCCGCGCCGTTGTAGCGGGTGGCGGTCGCGGTGACCAGCGTGCCGTCGTCCAGGGTCAGCAGCGCCGCGGCCGTGTCGACATCGCCCGCCTCCCGGAAGAAGGCGGCGCCGCCGGCCGAGCCGGACGCGAAGACCTCCACCACCTCACGTCCCGTCAGCCAGCGCACGGCGTCGAAGTCATGCACCAGACAGTCCCGGATCAGACCGCCCGAATACGGCAGGAACTCCGGCGGCGGGGGAGCGGCGTCCGAGGTGATGGCCCGGATGGTGTGCACGCGGCCGAGCCGTCCGTCCCGCAGCGCCTCACGGGCGGCCCGGTACCCCGCGTCGAACCGCCGCTGAAAGCCCATCTGCAGCATGGTTCCGGCCGATTCGACCTCGCGCAGTGCGTGGACCGTGTCGGCGAGGTCCAGGGCGATGGGCTTCTCGCAGTACGTCGGCAGTCCGGCCCGCGCCGCGCGGGTGATCAGCTCGGCGTGCGAAGCGGTCGCGGTGGCGATCACCAACGCGTCGATACCGCCGTCGAAGACGGCGTCCACCGACTCGGCGGCGATCGCGCCGATCCGCGCGGCCAGCCCGGCGGCCCGTCCGCTGTCGGCGTCGCCGATCAGCAGTTCGTCGACCCCGTCCGTCCCGGCCAGGGCGGCGGCGTGGAAGGAGCCGATCCGCCCGGCGCCAAGGAATCCGATGCGCATGGATGTGGTCCCGTCTCGTCGGCCTGCTCAGGTCTCAGCTGTAGAAGGCGGGGCGCTCGATCATCTCGACGGCCGTGCGCTCACCCGTGGTCTGCGCCCGGACCCCCGCCTCGCACACGGCGGCCGCCGCATAGCCGTCCCAGGCGCTCGGGCCCTCGACCTCGCCGCGCCGGGTGGCGTTGACCCACGCCTGCACCTCGCGGTCGTACGCCTCCTCAAAGCGGACCACGAAGTCCGGGGCGATCTCGCCGCCCCAGGTGCCGGGCCGGTTGACCAGCATGCCGTGGGCGTCGCCGATGCGGGCGGTGCCGCGCTCACAGACCGCCTCGGCCTGCACCTGGTAGCCGAAGCCGCAGGTCGCGAACATCTCGACATTGACGATGGCGCCGCCGGTGGTCTCGAAGATCACCAGCTGGGGGTCGCTGAGCCCCTCGGGGGCGCCCGAGTTCGGGGTCGGCTTCAGCACCGTCACCGTGGAGATCTCCTGCTCCAGCAGCCAGCGGGACTGGTCCATCTCATGCACCACGGAGTCGTTGATGAGCATCTCGGTGGTGAAGTACGCGTGCACGGACGCGTTGCGGTGGCGGCAGTGCAGCAGCAGCGGCCGGCCGAGGTCGCCGGTCTCCAGCAGGCTTTTGAGCTTCATGAACTCGGTGTCGTAGCGGCGCATGAAGCCGACCTGCACCCGGCGGTGGCCCAGCCGCTGCTCGGCCTCCAGGACCCGCAGCGCGGACGCGGAGTCCGGGGTCAGCGGCTTCTCGCACAGCACCGGCAGATCGTGCTCGAACGCGCTGAGCAATGCGGCCTCATGGGCGGGGCCGGGCGAGGCGATCAGTACGGCGTCGACGCCGGGCGCGGCCATCGCGGCGGCCGGGTCGGTGAACGCCTGACAGCCGTCGGCGGTGTCGGCGACCGCCTTGGCGCGCGCCTCGTCGATGTCGACCACGGCCGCCACCCGCGCGCCGCTGATCACGTCGTTGATCCGGCGGACATGGTCGGCGCCCATCTTGCCGGTCCCGATGACGGCGATGCCGAGCGTCCCCTGCTGGGTCATATGCGTGTCTCTTCTCTTTCTGCTCGTTCGGCGGAAGCTGAGGATGAGGAGGACGGACGGGGCCGTCAGGCGCCGCAGGAGCGCAGGAAGCGGCGGGTGCGCTGGGCGATCGGGAAGGGCTGGTCGGGCGGGCAGGGGTACATGTCCTGCTCGACGATCGCGAAGAGATCCACATTGAGCTTCTGGGCCGCGGCCAGGACCGGTTCGAGCTCCGGGACGCCGTTCGGCGGTTCGCACATGACGCCGCGCTGGACGGCCGGGCCGAACGGTACCTCGTTCTTGACGACATCGGCCAGGATCGCCGGGTCGACCTGCTTGAGGTGGAGATAGCCGATGCGCTCGCCGTAGGTCTCGATCAGCTTGACGCTGTCGCCGCCGCAGTACGCGTAGTGGCCGGTGTCCAGGCAGAGGTTGACCAGGCCGGAGTCGGTGGAGTCGAGGAAGCGGGCGACGTTCTCCTCGGTGTCGATATGGGTGTCGGCGTGCGGATGGACGACGATGTCGAGCCCGTAGCGCTCGCGCACCTCGCGGCCGAGCCGCTCCATCCCGGTGGCCAGATGGCGCCACTGCTCGGCGGTGAGCCGCGGCGGCTCGATCAGCTCGGCGGTCTTGTCGTCCCGCCAGAAGGACGGGATGACCACGAGGTGGGTCGCGTTCATCGCCCGGGTCAGCTCGGCCACCTGGGAGACATGCTCCCAGGTGGCGTCCCAGACGCCGGGTCCGCGGTGCAGTGAGGTGAAGACCGTGCCCGCCGAGACCGTGAGGCCGCGGCGGCTGGTCTCCTCGGTGAGCCGGGCGGGGTCGGACGGCAGATAGCCGTACGGGCCCAGCTCGATCCACTCGTAGCCGGCCTCCGCGACCTCGTCGAGGAAGCGCTGCCAGGGGACCTGCCGCGAATCGTCGGGGAACCACACCCCCCACGAGTCGGGGGCCGAGCCGACCCGGATCCGGTCCAGGGCGGGTACGGGGGAGGCGGCAGTCATGGGAGAAGTTCTCCTCTCGCCGGTCATCGGCGACCGGGGAAGGGGGCGGTGCGGTTTCCTGTACTCGATGATGCGCTGGATGCCCGCGTCGTACTGTTTTGGGCAGCTTCACGGTCGAAGCGGGCGGTCGTCAAGGCTTCGTCAGGACATTCGGACGTCAGGTCAGGAGGAGTCGTCCGAGGGGTCAGGGGGCGGGGGTGTTCACGGCCTCGGGCAGCTCCTCCACGTCGACGCCGCGGACCTGGGCGAGCTCGTGCTTGAGCGCGGCGAGCTCGGTGCCGCCGGCCATGTGGTTGGTGAGCTCTTCGAGGGTGACGTCCGCACGGGCCGCGTTCAGCTCCAGGGCGCCGAGTCTGAGCACCGAGAAGTGGTCGCCGACCATATAGGCGTGGTGCGGATTGTGGGTGATGAAGATGACGCCGAGGCCACGCTCGCGCGCCGCCGCGATGTACTTGAGCACGACGCCGGACTGCTTGACGCCGAGCGCCGCGGTGGGCTCGTCCAGGATCAGCACCCGGGCGCCGAAGTGGACGGCCCGTGCGATGGCTACGGACTGCCGCTGGCCGCCGGAGAGGGTGCCGATGGGCTGTTCCAGGTTGTCGAGGTGGATGCCCATCGCGGACAGCTCCTCGCCGGTGGTCTTCTTCATCCGCTCGATGTCGAGCCGGCGCACCGGCCAGGGGCCGCGGGTCAGCTCGGAGCCGAGGAAGAAATTCCGCCACACCGGCATCAGCGGCACGGTGGCCAGATCCTGGTAGACGGTGGCGATGCCCAGATCCAGGGCCTCGCGCGGATTGTTCAGCCGCACCGGCTTGCCGTCGACGAGATACTCGCCCTCGTCATGCTGGTGCAGTCCGGCCACGATCTTGATCAGGGTGGACTTGCCGGCGCCGTTGTCGCCCAGGACGCAGGTCACCCGGCCCGGCCGGACATCGAGGTCGATGTTCTCCAGGGCGCGGACATTGCCGTAGAGCTTGCCGACGCCCTTGAGCCGGACCACCGGCTCATCGGCCGCGGGCCCGGGGGTGTCGGCGTCGGTGGTGTCGTTCGTTGCCATTCCCATCACCTCCTGGCGGCCTGACGGCGCACCCACAGATTGACGAGCGTCGCGAGCAGCAGCATCACGCCGACGAAGAACTTGAACCAGTCGGGGTTCCAGTTGGCGTAGACGATGCCCTGGTTGACCATGCCGAAGATGAAGGCGCCGAGGACCGCGCCGATCGCGGAGCCATAGCCGCCGGTGAGCAGACAGCCGCCGATCACCGCCGCGATGATGTAGTAGAACTCATTGCCGACGCCCTCGCCGGCCTGCACGGTGTTGTACGCGAAGAGCAGATGCATGCCGACGAACCAGGCCGCGAAGCCCACCGTCATAAACAGGGTGATCTTGGTGAAGTTCACCGGTACGCCGACGGCCCGCGCGCTCTCCTTCGAGCCGCCGGCCGCGAAGATCCAGTTGCCGAACTTGGTGCGCAGCAGCACCCAGGTGGCGAGGGCGGCGAAGCCCAGCCACCACAGCACGGTCACGTTCACGTCGACGCCGAAGACGGTGATCTCGGAGGCGAAGAGCGACTTCGCCTGCTCGAAGCCGTCCATGTCATTGATGGTGTCGGTGGCGACGTTGCCGGTCAGCAGCTTGGTGACGGCCAGGTTGGCGCCCTGGAGCATCAGAAAGCTGGCGAGGGTGACCAGGAAGCTCGGCAGCCCGGTCTTGATCAGCAGCACGCCGTTGATCAGCCCCACCGTGAGCGAGGCCAGCAGGGCGACGATCACGCCCACCCAGACATTGGTGGTGAGCTGGAAGCTGACCATGCTCGCGGTCAGCGCCGAGGTGGTGACGGCGACACCGGCCGACAGATCGAACTCGCCGCCGATCATCAGCAGGGAGACGGCGAGCGCCATGATGCCCATGGTGGACGCCTGGTAGAGGACGGTGGCGAAGGAGTCGGCCTGACGGAAGGTCGGGGCGACGGCGAAGAAGAAGAGGTAGACGCCGATGGCCGCGACCAGCGCGCCGATCTCGGGACGGGCCAGCGCCCGCCGGGCCAGCGAGCGCTCGGCGGCGCGGCTCCGCGGCTTCGCCGCGGGGGAGGCCGGCGGGGTGGTCGCCGCCGGCGTGGCGGTGTCGGTCATCGTCGGATCACCGCGTCCCCTTCTGGGCGAACTTGGCGATGGTGTCCACGTTGTCCTTGGTGACGAACGCGGGCCCGGTCAGCACGGGCTTCTCGCCGCCACCGCTGAAGTTGCCGTTGTTCTTGTAGAGCCACATGGAGTCGATGGCCAGATAGCCCTGGAGATAGGGCTGCTGGTCGACGGCGAACTGCACATCGCCGCTCTGGACGGCGGAGACGAGGTCCTTGTTGAGGTCGAAGGTGGCGACCTTGGCCTTGCCGCCGGCGTCCTTGGCGGACTGAACGGCGGTCAGGGCGAACGGGGCGCCCAGGGTGACGACATGGTCGATGCTCGAATCCTGCTTGAGCTTCGCGGCGATCGTGGACTTGACCGACGGCATGTCGGTCCCGTTGACATAGAGAATGTCCGTCGTGCCCTTGAAGGTTTTCTTCACGCCCGCGCACCGGGCCTCCAGAGCGACATGGCCCTGCTCCTGGATCACGCAGATGTTGTGCTTGGCACCCACCTCGTTCAGCCGCTTGCCGAACGCCTCACCGGCGATGGACTCGTCCTGCCCGAAGAACTCCAGCAGGCCCATGTCCTTCCACTGGTCGAGCCCGGCGTTGAACGCGACGACGGGGATCCCGGCCTTCCTGGCCTTGGCTATCGCGGCCTTCATCGCGTCGGGCTTGGCGAGGGTGATCGCGATGCCGTCGACCTTCTGGTCGATGGCGTTCCGGATCAGGCTCGCCTGGTCGGCGCCGTTGGGGTTGCTGGAGTAGACCAGGTCGATGTTGTCCTTGGCCGCCGCTGCCTTGGCGCCCTTGCGGACCGTGTCCCAGAAGGTGTCGCCCGGCGCCGCGTGAGTGATCATCGCGATCTTCAGCCGGGGGGTGTTGGCCTTTCCCGCGGAGATGCCGTCGTCGGCTTCCTGGGCCTTCTTGCCGCCTTGGCTGCTACAGCCCGCCGCGAGGATGACGGTTGCGGTGGCGAGCGCGGCGAGTCCCGCTCTGCGGCGTCGAGTGAATCTGAGGTCCATCTGATCCAGCACCTCTCAAGCCAGGTCCCTTGTTAACACGGCCGTTGCAGAACGGGAGCCAACTCCTCGTAGCCGTCAGCTGTCAAGGGTTTGTCATGACAACATTTCATCTGGACGTAACGAGGCGATAACGTGGACCGCCGGCCTGGTGCGTACGTCCGAATGTAAGGACAAATTCTTGACAGGGGGTGGGGGGCACGTCTAGACCTGAAGAGGCCGGGCTCGTCCCGGTGTTCCGTGCACCACGACCCTGAGCTGCGTCTTTCCCGAAGGGGCACGCATGAGTGAGCCGTACGACCTGATCACGATGGGCCGCATCGGAGTGGATCTCTATCCGCTGCAGACCGGTGTACCTCTGCCGCAGGTCGAGTCATTCGGAAAGTTCCTCGGCGGCTCGGCGACCAACGTCGCGGTGTCCGCGGCCCGGTTCGGCCACCGCTCGGCCGTGATCAGCCGCACCGGAGCGGACCCGTTCGGCCACTACATCCACCAGGAGTTGCGTGCCTTCGGGGTGGACGACCGCTTCGTCACCCCCGTCGAGGAGTACCCCACCCCCGTCACCTTCTGCGAGATCTTCCCGCCCGACGACTTCCCGCTGTACTTCTACCGCCGCCCCAAGGCACCCGATCTGGAGATCCACCCCTATGAGCTGGACCTCGACGCGGTGCGCGCCGCCCGGATCTTCTGGATGACCGGCACCGGCCTCAGCGAGGAGCCCAGCCGCACCAGCACCCTCGCCGCGCTCGCCGCCCGCGCCAAGAGCGGCATCACCGTCTTCGACCTCGACTGGCGGCCGATGTTCTGGAGCGACCCCGACGCGGCGCGCCCGTACTACGCCGAGGCGCTGCGCCACGCCACCGTCGCCGTCGGCAATGTCGAGGAGTGCGAGATCGCCACCGGGGCGCGCGAGCCCAAGGCCTGCGCCCAGGGCCTGTTGGACGCGGGCGTGGAGCTCGCCATCGTCAAACAGGGCCCCAAGGGCGTCCTGGCCGTGCACCGCGACGGCACCGCCGCCGAGGTCCCGCCCGTTCCCGTCGAGGTCGTCAACGGACTCGGCGCGGGCGACGCGTTCGGCGGCGCCCTGTGCCACGGCCTGCTCTCCGGCTGGGACCTGGAGCGCGTCATGCGGTACGCCAACGCCGCGGGCGCCATCGTCGCGTCCCGCCTCGCCTGCTCCTCCGCGATGCCGACCGAAGCCGAGGTCGAGGCCCTGCTCGCCGGGGACTGACCACTGCGCCCCGCCCGCTGCCGTTCGAGCCTCCGGGTTCCTCGTCCTACCGGCGGGGGGCCGGCCCCCTCGGGCTCCCCATCGCTGTGCGGTGCGCCGCCCTCCCGGCGAGTGAGCCGAAGGGGCGCGCCGCTGTCGAAAGGGAGAGCGCGCGCAGGCACCGAGGAACGAGGGGCCGAGCACGGTCGACCGTCGACAGGGGGCACCCCCGGCCGAAGGCTTGAGCGCCCCGGAGGCGAACCGAGCCCAAAAAAAGAGGAGCACCCCTTGAGCATCAGCATCTCCGACCTCGTCAAGGTGCGGAGCCGGCACCCGGAGGCCATCGCCGAGGCGGCCGCCCGCCGCGTCCGCCGCCCCCTCATCGGCGACAGCGGCCGTCTGATGATCGTGGCCGCCGACCATCCGGCGCGCGGCGCCCTCGCCGTCGGCGGCCACAAGCTGGCCATGGCCAACCGGGTCGGTCTGCTGGAGCGGCTGTGCGTGGCGCTCTCCCGCCCCGGGGTCGACGGGGTGCTCGCCACCGCCGACATCCTCGAGGACCTGCTGCTGCTCGGCGCCCTCGACGGCAAGGTCGTCATGGGCTCGATGAACCGCGGCGGTCTCGCCGGCGCCTCCTTCGAACTGGACGACCGCTTCACCGGCCACCGCCCCCAGGACATCGCCCGCCTCGGCTTCGACGCCGGCAAGCTGCTGCTGCGCATCGACTACGACGACGCCGGTTCGCTCACCACCATGCTCACCACCGCCCGCGCCATCGACGAGATGGCCGAGCACCGGCTGCCCGTCTTCGTCGAGCCGTTCATCTCCCGCCGGATAGGCGGCAAGGTCTCCAACGACCTGAGCGCCGAGGCCGTCACCAAGTCCATCGCCATCGCCTCCGGGCTCGCCGGCACCTCCGCCTACACCTGGCTGAAGGTGCCGGTCACCGACGACCCCGACGAGATGGCCGCCGTGATGGAGACGAGCACCCTGCCGGCGGTGCTGCTCGGCGGAGACGTCGGCACGTCTCCGAAGGACCAGGAGGGTGCGTACGAGAGATGGGGCAAGGCCCTGCGCCTGCCCACCGTCCAGGGCCTGGTCGTCGGCCGCTCGCTGCTCTATCCGGCGGAGGGCAGCGTCGAGACCGCCGTGGACACCGCCGTCGGGCTGCTCTGAGCGGCCCTTTCCGGAGGAAAGGCTGAGACTTCACGCATGACCACCACTGATCCTTCCCAAGGCTTCCATGTGCAGGCCGGCAAGGCGGCCGACGGCCCCTACGCCGTGGACATCGACCCCGGCCGGGCCGGCTGGGGCTACTCCTCGCTGCGCGTCCTCGATCTGCCGCCCGGCGGCTCGCACTCCCTGGCCACGGGTGACAGCGAGTGGATCGTGCTGCCGCTGAGCGGCGGCTGCACGGTGATCACCGAGGGCGAGATCTTCGAACTGCACGGCCGGGAGAGCGTGTTCAGCGGGGTGAGCGACTTCGCCTATCTGCCGCGCGACGCCCACGCCCGGATCGCCGGCGGTGCGGGCGGCCGCTTCGCGCTCACCGGCGCCCGCTGCGAGCGCCGGCTGCCCGCGCGCTACGGACCGGCCTCCGCCGTCCCCGTCGAGCTGCGCGGCACCGGCAACTGCTCCCGCCAGGTCAACAATTTCGCCGCCGCGGGCGTCTTCGAGTGCGACAAGCTCATCGCCGTCGAGGTCATCACCCCCGGTGGCAACTGGTCCTCGTATCCGCCGCACAAGCACGACCAGTGCCGCCCCGGCGAGGAGAGCGAGCTCGAGGAGATCTACTACTTCGAGATCGCCGAGGCCCACGGCAACGAGGGCATCGGCTACCAGCGGGTCTCACCCTCCGGCCACGGCCGCGGCACCGACGTCCTCGCCGAGGTCCGCTCCGGCGACGCCGTCCTGATCCCCGACGGCTGGCACGGCCCTTCCATCGCCGCCCCCGGCCACGACATGTACTACCTCAATGTCATGGCGGGCCCCGAGGAGGAGCGTGCCTGGCTCATCTGCGACCACCCCGACCACGCCTGGATCCGCTCCACCTGGCCGGACCAGCCCGTCGACCCCCGTCTTCCCCTCTACGAAGCCCCTGATGGAGACCCACGATGACTCGACGGCTCACGGTCGCCCAGGCCCTGGTGGAGTTCCTGGCCCACCAGTACACCGAGCGGGACGGGCAGCGGCACCGCCTCATCAACGCCACCTGGGGCATCTTCGGCCACGGCAATGTGGCCGGGCTCGGCCAGGCGCTGCTGGAGTCGGGCCAGAAGACCATGCCGTATCTCCAGGGCCGTAACGAGCAGGCGATGGTGCACGCCGCGGTCGGCTACGCCCGGCAGTCCAACCGGCTCGCCGCCCAGGCCGTCACCACCTCCATCGGGCCCGGCGCCACCAACCTCGTCACCGGCGCGGCGCTGGCCACCGTCAACCGGCTGCCGGTGCTGCTGCTGCCCGGTGACACCTTCGCGACCCGCCCCGCCGAGCCGGTGCTGCAGCAGCTCGAAGTCCCGTACGCGGGCGATGTGTCCGTCAACGACTGTCTGCGCCCGGTCTCCCGTTACTTCGACCGCGTCCAGCGCCCCGAGTCGCTGATCCCGGCCGCGCTCCAGGCCATGCGGGTGCTGGCCGACCCGGCCGACACCGGTGCCGTCACCCTGGCCCTGCCGCAGGACGTCCAGGCCGAAGCCTTCGACTGGCCCGAGGAGTTCTTCGCCGACCGGGTCTGGCATGTGCGCCGCCCGGCCCCCGAGCCGGCCGAGGTCACCGCCGCCGCGCAGGCGGTCCGGGCCGCCCGCCGGCCGCTGATCGTCGCGGGCGGCGGCGTCCACCACAGCGAGGCCGAGGAGGCGTTGCGCGCCTTCGTCCACGCCACCGGTATCCCCGTCGCCTCGACCCAGGCGGGCAAGGGCTCGCTCCGGTTCGACCACCCGGCCGACATCGGCGGCATCGGCCACACCGGCACCGCCGTCGCGGACGACCTCGCCCGCACCGCGGACCTGGTCATCGGCGTCGGCACCCGCTACAGCGACTTCACCACCGCTTCCGCGACCCTCTTCGCGGACCCCGGCGTCCGCTTCCTGAACCTCAACATCGCCCCCTTCGACGCCCATAAGCTGAGCGCCACCACCCTGGTCGCCGACGCCCGCGCCGGACTCGAAGCGCTCACCGAGGCGCTCGCCGGCCACCGGGTCGAAGGGCGTTACGAGGCGGAGTACCGTGAGGGCAAGGACCGCTGGGAGCGGCGGGTGGACGCCGCGTACGCCGCCGGGGACGACTCGGTCCGCCCGTCCCAGACCCAGGTCCTGGGCGCGCTGGACGCGGTCGTCGGCGACGACGATGTGGTGGTCAACGCGGCCGGCTCGCTCCCCGGCGATCTCCACAAGCTGTGGCGCGCCCGCTCGCCCCGCCAGTACCACCTGGAATACGGCTACTCCTGCATGGGGTACGAGATCCCGGGCGCCATCGGCGTACGGCTCGCGGCGCCCGACACCCCCGTATGGGCGCTCGTCGGGGACGGTACGTATCTGATGATGCCGACCGAGATCGTCACCGCGGTCCAGGAGGGCATCAACATCAACATCGTGCTGCTCCAGAACCATGGCTACGCCTCGATCGGCGGTCTGTCGGAGCAGACCGGCGGCGAGCGCTTCGGCACCGCCTACCGCTTCCGGTCGGCCGACGGCAGGTACACCGGCGATCCGCTCCCCGTCGATCTGGCCGCCAACGCCGCCTCGCTCGGCATGGAGGTGCTGCGCGCCGGGAGCGTACGCGAGCTGCGCGAGGCGCTCGCGGCGGCCCGCGCCTCGGACCGTCCCACATGTGTCTATGTGGAGACGGAAACAGCCGACACAGTGTCGGGCGCACCCGCCGCGCAGGCGTGGTGGGATGTGCCTGTCGCGGAGACCGCGACCCGCCCGGCCGCCGTGAAAGCCCGCGAGGACTACGACCGGCAGGCTGCCGCCCGCCGCCGCCACCTCTGACGTTTTTCGAGAGAAAGGCTCCGCACCCATGAAGACCGTCAACCACTGGATCGGCGGCAGGACCGTCGAGGGCGCGACCGGCGCCTACGGGCCGGTCTACAACCCCGCCACCGGCGCCCAGGACACCCAGGTCGCCCTCGCCTCCGTGGAAGAGGTCGACGCGGCCGTCGCCGCCGCCAAGGAGGCGTTCCGCTCCTGGGGGTCGGTATCCCTCGCCAAGCGCACCGCGGTCCTCTTCAAGTACCGCGAGCTGCTGGACGCCCACCGCGACGAGATCGCCGAGCTGATCACCGCCGAGCACGGCAAGGTGCACTCGGACGCGCTCGGCGAGGTGGCCCGCGGTCTGGAGATCGTCGAGCTGGCCTGCTCGATCTCCGAGAAGCTCAAGGGCGAGCTGTCCACCCAGGTCTCCACCGGGGTCGACGTCTCCTCGATCCGCCAGCCGCTCGGCGTGGTCGCGGGCATCACGCCGTTCAACTTCCCGGCCATGGTGCCGATGTGGATGTTCCCGGTGGCCATCGCCTGCGGCAACACCTTCGTCCTCAAGCCCAGCGAGAAGGACCCCTCGGCCTCCTTCCGGCTGGCCGAGCTGGCCGCCGAGGCGGGGCTGCCGGACGGTGTGCTCAATGTGGTCAACGGCGACAAGGTGGCCGTCGACCGGCTGCTGGAGCACCCGGACATCGCCGCGGTCAGCTTCGTCGGCTCCACCCCGATCGCGAAGTACATCCAGTCCAAGGCGGTCGAGCACGGCAAGCGGGTGCAGGCGCTCGGCGGCGCCAAGAACCACATGCTGGTGCTGCCCGACGCCGATCTGGACTTCGCCGCGGACAATGCCATCAACGCGGCCTACGGCTCGGCCGGTGAGCGCTGTATGGCGGTCTCGGTCGTGGTCGCGGTCGGCGACACGGGCGACGAGCTGGTGAAGAAGATCGCCGACCGCGCCGCCAAGCTGCGGATCGGCCCCGGCAACGACCCGGCCTCCGAGATGGGCCCGCTCATCACCAAGGAGCATCGCGACAAGGTCGCCTCCTACGTCCAGGGGGCCGCGGCCCAGGGCGCCGAGGTCGTCGTGGACGGCACCGGCTACACGGTCGACGGCCACGAGAACGGCTTCTTCATCGGCGTCTCGCTGCTGGACAAGGTCCCCGCGACCGCCGACGCCTACCGCGACGAGATCTTCGGCCCGGTGCTGTGCGTGGTCCGCGCCGAGACCTACGACGAGGCCATCGCACTGATCAACAGCTCCAAGTGGGGCAACGGCACCGCCATCTTCACCCGCGACGGCGGCGCCGCCCGCCGCTTCCAGCTGGAGGTGGAGGCGGGCATGGTCGGCGTCAATGTGCCGATCCCGGTGCCCGTAGGCTACCACTCCTTCGGCGGCTGGAAGGACTCGCTCTTCGGCGACCACCACATCTACGGCAGCGACGGGGTGCACTTCTACACCCGCGGCAAGGTCGTCACCACCCGCTGGCCGGACCCGAGCGACGGCGGTATCAACCTGGGCTTCCCCAGCAACCACTGAGTAAGCGGTCGTTCATCCCCCCGACGGACCTGGTCCGCCGGGGGTTTCGCCGTCCCCGGTGGTGGTGCGGGGCGGCACGGAACTGTCCCTGTGACGGCTGACGCAACCATGTGACCGTCTCGCAGGTCCATGTGAGTACTCGTCCGAAGAATGCGCGCACGACCGTATACAGGGGGATTCTCATGCTTCGTTCTCTTCGTCGCTCCACGACGGTGATCGGCGGCTGCGCGGCCGCGCTCGGCCTCGGGCTCGTCCTCGCCGCCGGCTCGCCCGCCTCGGCCGCCGACCGGACCGATCCGAACGGCCGCTACACCGCCGAGGAGATCCACCACTTCCTGGAGGGCTTCTACGGCAACCACGGCCCGCGCCCCTGGGAGCGGGAGAACCTCGTCTCCGACCATCTGAAGGAGCGGATCGCCCAGACCCCCGACTACGACCTGCTGCTGTGCGCGCAGAACGAACCGCGGGACATCGAGGTCGGCGAGGTGACCACGGCCCAGTCCGCGCGGGTCGGCTGGGCCACGATCACCACCAGTTGGGGTGGCGACGCGCAGACCGCGTCCTTCACCGCGTATGTCGACCTCGACGGCACCCAGCCGCTCAAGCTGCTCGACGTGGACTGCGCGCAAGGGAGCTGATCCGGCGGTGGGCGGGCGAGGAGAGCCGGCCGGGGACGGCTGGTTCCTCGCTCGCCGATCAAGGCCGTAGTCTCGCCGTATGACCTGGTCGCACGCGTTGAAGGAGAGCACTCGCACCGGGCTGACGATCGAGCGCACCAGGCTGGACCCGCTCGTCGCGCTCCGCGGTGCGTGTGGTGTGGCGATCGTGATCGGCCTGACCCTGTGGCTGGGGTCGCCGACGCTCGCCGTGTCCTCCGCCTTCGGCGCGTTCTCCGCCGGAATCGCCACGTTTCAGCGCAGTTGGCGGCCGCGCCCCGCGCTGGCGCTGGCCGCCGCCGCGCTGCTCGCGGTGTCCACGTTCCTCGGCTATCTGGCCGCCGCCCACACAGTCACCTTCGTCCTCATGCTCGCCGTATGGACCCTGCTGACGGGCATGTCCTGGGCGATCGGCCCGGTCTCCGGGCTGGTCTCGACCCAGATGGTCGCGGTGATGCTGGTCACGGTCACCCTCCCGACCTCCGTGCTCGGCGCCCTCGAGCACGCCGCGCTGATCGGGCTCGGCGGGGTGGTGCAGGCCGCGCTCATCGTGCTCTTCCCGGTACGGCCGTGGGGCGCCCAGCGCGACGCCCTCGCGGACGCGCTCGCCGCCGTGGCCGACTACGCGCGCAGGCTGCGCCACGACCCCATCGCGCCCTTCGACCCGAAGCCGCTGATGGACGCCCGCAGCGCCGCCGCGCTGACGCCCCGCCAGGCCCGGCGCCGCCCCCGCCAGCTGCGCGGCTACCGGCTGCTGGCCGAGCGGATCCGGCCGGTGCTCGCGTCGCTCGCCGACCCCGTGGTCGGCGCCGCGCCCGAGGGGCCGGAGCGCGACCGGGCCCGTGAGCTGCTCGGCGCGACGGCCACCGTGCTGGACGCGGTGGCCCACGCGATCCGCCGGGGCAAACCGGTGCGGCTGCCCCCTGAGGCGATGGCGGTGCTGGAGGTGCCCCCGACCGGGCCGATGCTGAACGGCCCGGCCCGCCGCGCCGCGCTGCGGCTCATGGCGGTCGTCACCGACGTCGTCGAGTCCTCGGACGAACCGGTGGAGGCCGTGACCGCCGAGGGCGGCAAGGGCCGCCGCTATCTGCCGCGCCCCACCGTCGCGGGCATGCTGCGCGCGGCGCTGCGCGCCCTGCGCCGCGAGATGCGCTGGTCCTCACGGGTGCTGCGGCACGCGGTGCGCCTCAGCGTGGTCGCCACCAGCGGCTATCTGCTGGCCGGCGCGCTGCCGTGGGGCCATGGCTACTGGGCGCCGCTGACCTCTGTGATGGTCCTGCGGCCGGACTTCGGCCAGACCTTCTCGCGCGGCGTCGCCCGCTTCATCGGGACACTCGCGGGCGTCCTGATCGGCGGCACGGTGACGGCGCTGGCCGATCCCGGCCCGTATGCGAGCGCCGCGCTGGCGGTGCTGTGCGCCGCGGTGATGTATCTGGTGATGCGCACCGGCTTCATCGTGGCCTCCGCGTGTGTGACCGCGTATGTCGTCTTCCTTCTCGACATCGCGGGCGAGGCGGTCGGCCAGACCGTGCAGGCACGGCTGGCGCTGACGCTGCTGGGCGGGGTGCTGGCGATGGCCGCGTACGTGGTCTTCCCCGCCTGGGAGACACCGCTGCTGCGCGACCGGCTGGCCGACTGGCTGACCACCAACGGCCGTTACGCCATCGCCGTCTTCGACGCCCACGCCCGCCCCGCCGACCGCCGCCCCCGCCAGGTGCGGGAGGCGCTGCTGGACGCGCGGGCGGCGCGGGCGGACTACGAGCAGCTGGAGTTGCGGGCCCAGCGGGAGCCCGTCAGGCACCGCGGACTGTCCCGCCGCGCGGCACAGGCGGCGCAGACGGCGCTGTCCACGACGGGGCGGGTCACGATGCTGCTGGAGGCGCATCTGCCGGACCGCGCGGCGCCCCCGTCCAAGGAGGCCGAGGACTTCGCCGCGGCCCTGCGGGCCGCGGTACCGAAGGCGGCCGAGGCGGTACGGGAGCGGCGGCCGCCGGACTGGACCCTCGTACAGGAGTCGCTGGCACGCTGGCAGGCCCGGGCCGGAGACCATCCGGGGGTGGGGGTGCGCGGCGCCGAGCTGCTGGTGGAGTCGCTCGACGATCTGGCCGAGGCGCTGGCGCGCACCAAGAAGCCCCGCTGACGGGATCCCTATAGCGTGGCTCCCGTTCCATACAGCTGACGTGAGAACTTACGGGGAACCGCCATGCCAGAACTCAGGCCGCCGCGCCACCGAGTCGATCCACGGGCCCGCCGCTGGTGGACCGTTCAGGCGCTGGTCGTCTTCAGCGGCCCGGCGCTGCTGACCGCCACCGCCCTGCTGGTCCTCTCGCTGCTCTTCTTCCCCGGCGCGCTGCCCTGGCTGGGGCCGCTGCTGCTGATCACCCTGGTGGCGCCCGCGCTCGGCTATCTGTGGTGCATGCCGCGATGGCGCTACCGGGTGCACGCCTGGGAGTTGGGGGAGCGCGCGGTCTACGCGGCCGGCGGCTGGTTCTGGCGGACGCGGCGCATCGCCCCGCTCTCCCGCGTCCAGACCGTCGACACCGTACGCGGTCCGATACAGCGGGCCTTCGGGCTCGCCACCGTCACCGTCACCACCGCCTCCACGGCGGGCGACATCCGTATCGCCGGACTGTCGGACGCCGACGCGGAGGAGCTCTCGCGGCGCATCGGCGAGGCCGCCCAGCTGGTGCCCGGTGATGCCGCGTGACCGCCCCCGAGCCCGTACGGGCCGTACGGGCCGCGCCCGCGGAGGACGAGGACTGGCGCTCCCTCGACCCGCGCACCCTCGCCGTCCACTGCGGCTGGATGGCGGCCCCGCTCGGCTCCCTCGCCCTCACCGCCCTGGCCACCCATGGCCGGCTCGACGCCCGTGCCTGGATCACCCTCGCCGTCGTCACCGCCACCTTCGCCGTCATCACCGGCGCCGGGCTGCTGCGCTGGTGGCGCACCCGCTACCGGGTGACCGCCGACTCCTTCGAGCTGCGCACCGGACTCTTCACCCGCCGGCTGCGCGCCATCCCGCTGCACCGCATCCGCACCGTCGATCTGACCGCCCATCCCGTCCAGCGGCTCTTCGGCCTGACGGTCCTGCGCGCGGGCACCACCACCGCCGCCGGCTCCGGCGGCGACCACAGCGGACTCACCCTCGAAGCCCTCACCCGCCCCGCCGCCGAGCGGCTGCGCGCCGAACTGCTCGCCCGCGCCGGGTCCGGCGACGCCGCCGGTGAACCGGTGCTCGCCACCGCCGACCCCCGCTGGCTGCGCTACGCCCCGCTCACCTTCTGGATCTTCGGCGGCGTCTTCGCCGTCCTCGGCTCCGTCTGGCGGGTGCTGAACGATCTGGGCATCGAGCCCTGGCGGATCGGCTTCGTCCGCCACGCCTTCGAGGAGTTCGGCGGCAGCGTGCTGTGGCTCACCGTCCCGCTGGCCCTGCTCGGGATCGCCGCCGTCGGCAGCGCCGGAGCGGTCGTGCTGTACGCCGAGAACTGGTGGAAGTACCGCCTGGAGTGGTCGGACGCGACCACCTTGCGGATCCGCCGCGGACTGCTCACCACCCGCTCGGTCTCCTTCGAACGCTCCCGGCTGCGCGGCGCCGTCCTACGGGAGCCGCTGCTGCTGCGGATGGGCGGCGGCGCGACCGTGCGCGCCGTCGCGGGCGGCCTCGGCAACCGTGAGGAGAACTGCAAGCGCAGTGGAATCCTCCCGCCCGCCCCCCGCGCGGAGGCCCTACGGGTGGCGACGGGGGTGCTCGCCACGCCCGGCGAGCCGGCAAAAACGCCCTTCGAGCACCCCGCGTTGGCCCCGCACCCCCGCGCCGCCCTCCGCCGCCGCGTCACCCGCGGTCTGCTGTGGGCCGTCCTGCCGGGCGCCGTCGTCCTCGCCGTGCTCGGGGCGCTGCTGACGCCCGTCCTGCTGTACTGCGCGGTGGGTTACGTGCTCGTCGCGACCCCCGTCGTCCACGTCCTCGCCCGCGACGCGTACCGCGCGCTCGGCCACGGCCTGACCGACCGCCATCTCCTCATCCGCTCCGGCACCTTCAGCCGGGACACGGTCGCCCTGGAGCGCGACGCCGTCCTCGCCTGGAGCTTCACCGACAACCCGCTGTCCCGGCGCGCCGGCGTCACCACGGTGACGGCGGCGGTCGCCGCGGGCCACGAGGGCTACCGCATGCCCGATATGGCGGCCGAGGACGCGGTCCCCTTCGCGTCCGCGGCGGCCCCGGGGATCATGGACGAGTTCCTGACGGACCGCTCGGCCGGGGCACCGCTCACTCGCCCCGCCGGCCGCCGCCCTTGACGCTTGCCCGGAGGAACTCGCGGTTCATCATCGAAATGCTCTGCAACGGGATGCCCTTCGGGCAGGCCACGGCGCATTCGCCGGTGTTCGTACAGCCGCCGAAGGCCTCGGCGTCCATCGCGCCGACCATGTCCAGCACCCGGGACTCGCGCTCGGGCTGCCCCTGCGGCAGCACGTTCAGATGGACCACCTTCGCCGAGGTGAAGAGCATCGCCGAGCCATTGGGGCAGGCCGCCACGCAGGCCCCGCATCCGATGCACTCGGCGTGCTCGAAGGCGGTGTCGGCGACCGGCTTGGGCACCGGGGTGGCGTGTGCGTCCGGGGCGCTGCCGGTCGGGGCGGAGATGAAGCCGCCCGAGCCGATGATCCGGTCGAACGCCGAGCGGTCCACGACCAGATCCTTGACGACGGGGAAGGCGGCGGCCCGCCACGGCTCGACGTCGATCGTGTCGCCGTCCGAGAAGTGGCGCATATGGAGCTGACAGGTGGTGGTCCGCTCGGGCCCGTGCGCCTGCCCGTTGATCACCATGCCGCACGCACCGCAGATCCCCTCGCGGCAGTCGTGGTCGAAGGCGACGGGCTCCTCGCCGCGCAGGATCAGCTCCTCGTTGAGCGTGTCGAGCATCTCCAGGAAGGACATCTCGGGCGAGATGCCGTCGACCTCGTACGTGGTCAGCGCGCCCGGCTCCTCGGGGCCGCGCTGGCGCCAGATCCGCAGGGTGAGCCTCATGCGTAACTCCGCTGGGTGGGGTGGACGTACGTGAAGACCAGGTCTTCGCGGTGCAGGACGGGCGCGCTGCCGGTACCGGTGAACTCCCAAGCCGCCGCGTACGAGAAGCCCCCGTCATCGCGGGCCGCCTCGCCGTCGGGGGTCTGGCTCTCCTCGCGGAAGTGGCCGCCGCAGGACTCGGCGCGGTGGAGCGCGTCCAGGCACATCAGCTCGGCGAGCTCCAGATAGTCGACGACGCGGTTCGCCTTCTCCAGCGACTGGTTGAGCTCCTCGCCGGTGCCCGGCACCTTGATCCGGCGCCAGAACTCCTCGCGCAGCGACGGGATGCGGTCCAGCGCCTTGCGCAGGCCCTCGGATGTACGGGCCATACCGCACTGGTCCCACAGCAGCTCGCCGAGTTCGCGGTGGAAGGAGTCGGGGGTGCGGTCGCCGTCGTTCTCCAGCAGCCGGCGCAGCCGGTCGGTCACGCCGACGACCGCCTCGGTGACCGCCGGGTGGCCGGGGTCGACCTCGTCGTGCGGATGGCGGGCGAGGTAGTCGTTGATGGTGGAGGGGAGGACGAAATAGCCGTCGGCCAGGCCCTGCATCAGGGCGGAGGCGCCGAGCCGGTTGGCGCCGTGGTCGGAGAAGTTGGCCTCGCCGATCGCGAACAGGCCGGGCACGCTGGTCTGCAGGTCGTAGTCGACCCACAGCCCGCCCATCGTGTAGTGGATGGCGGGATAGATGCGCATCGGCACCCGGTACGGATCCTCGGCGGTGATCCGCTCGTACATCTCGAAGAGGTTGCCGTACTTCTCCTCGACCGCCTTGCGGCCCATGCGGGCGATGGCGTCGGCGAAGTCCAGATAGACGCCCTGCCCGCCGGGGCCGACCCCGCGCCCCTCGTCGCAGACGTTCTTCGCGGCGCGGGAGGCGATGTCGCGCGGCACCAGATTGCCGAAGGACGGATAGATCCGCTCCAGGTAGTAGTCGCGCTCGTCCTCGGGGATCTCGGCGGGCGGGCGGGTGTCGCCCTTCGTCCTGGGCACCCAGATGCGGCCGTCGTTGCGCAGCGACTCGCTCATCAGGGTCAGCTTGGACTGGTGCTCGCCGGAGCGCGGGATGCAGGTGGGGTGGATCTGGGTGAAGCAGGGGTTGGCGAAGTACGCACCGCGCCGGTGGGCCCGCCAGATCGCGGTGGCGTTGGAGTTCTTGGCGTTCGTCGAGAGGTAGAAGACATTGCCGTAGCCGCCGGAGGCGAGCACCACGGCGTCGGCGAAGTAGGTGGAGACCTGGCCCGTGATCAGATCGCGGGCCACGATGCCGCGCGCCCGTCCGTCGATGACGATCAGGTCGAGCATCTCGGTGCGGGCGTGCATCTCGACGTTGCCCGCGGCGATCTGCCGCGACAGCGCCTGATACGCGCCGAGCAGCAGCTGCTGACCGGTCTGGCCGCGGGCGTAGAAGGTGCGGGAGACCTGGACACCGCCGAACGAGCGGGTGTCCAGCAGCCCGCCGTACTCACGGGCGAACGGCACGCCCTGCGCCACACACTGGTCGATGATCTCCACCGAGATCTGGGCCAGCCGGTGGACATTGGACTCGCGGGCGCGGAAGTCGCCGCCCTTGACCGTGTCGTAGAAGAGCCGGCGGATGGAGTCGCCGTCGTTGCGGTAGTTCTTGGCGGCGTTGATCCCGCCCTGGGCGGCGATCGAATGCGCCCGGCGCGGGGAGTCCTGGTAGCAGAACTGCACCACGTGGTAGCCCTGCTCGGCGAGCGTCGCCCCGGCCGCGCCGCCCGCCAGGCCCGTGCCGACGACGATGACGGTGTACTTGCGGCGGTTGGCCGGGTTGACCAGCTTCGCCTCGAAGCGGCGGCGGTCCCAGCGCTCCTCGATCGGGCCGTCCGGGGCCTTGGTGTCGGCGATCGGCTCACCGGTGAGGTAGTCGGTGTACGCGTTCATATCAGCTCACAACTCCGCTCATCACGCCGACGGGCACGGCGAGGAAGCCACAGGTCAGGAGGGTGGCCAGGGCGTTCGCGGCGACCTTGAGGACCTTGTCGCGGCGCGGGCGGCCCGCGCCGAGGGTCTGGGCGGCGCTCCAGAAGCCATGCCGGATATGCAGGCCGAGGGCGAGCATCGCCACGATGTAGACGGTGTTGCCGTACCAGGTGGAGAAGGTCGCCACGACATTCTCGTAGGGGTGGCCGGCCTCGGCGCGCTCGTTCACCGTGAGCGTCGTCAGATCGAGGATGTGCCAGACGATGAACAGGCCGAGGATCACCCCACCCCAGCGCATGGTGCGGGTCGCGTAGCTCGCCCGCTGCCGCCGATGGGCGTAGCCGCGCGGGCGGGCGGCCAGATCCCGGCGGCTGAGCTGGTACGCGGCCACGCCGTGCAGGACGACGGAGGCCACCAGCGCGACCCGGACCAGCCACAGGAACCACTCGTAGTGCAGTGCGGGCTCGCCGATGGTGCGCAGCCAGTGCGCGTAGCCGTTGAACTCCCCCGGGCCGAAGAAGATCTTCAGATTGCCGAACATATGGGCCGCCAGATAGCCCAGCATGATCAGCCCGGTGACGGCCATCGCCGCTTTCTTGCCGATGGTCGACCGCCACAGCGAGCCGATGAGGGACGGCTTCCGCGGCGGCTTCCGCTTCTGGTCGGGCCGGTGGTGGTCCGTGTCCGTCCGTGTCGCCAGTGCCATACGAGCGACGCTAGGCAGGGCCGGGCGATTAGTCCAAGACATGCTCCGCCTGGATTCCATAGCCAGGGGCTATCATCGCTGCATGCGCCTACAGCAGCTGCGCTATTTCGCCACCGTCGCGGACACCCGGCACTTCACCCGCGCCGCCGAGCTGCTGCATGTCGCCCAGCCCTCGCTGTCCCAGCAGATCAGGGCGCTGGAGCGGGAGCTGGGCGCCGATCTCTTCCACCGGGCGCGCGGCAATATCGCGCTCACCGAGGCGGGGGAGGCGCTGCTTCCGCTGGCCCGGCAGATCCTCGCCGACACCGAGACCGCGCACCGCGAGGTCCAGGAGGTCGCCCAGTTGCGGCGCGGCCGGGTGCGGCTGGGCGCCACGCCGAGCCTGTGCGCCAGCTTCGTCCCCGATGTGCTGCGCCGCTTCCATGACGCGTTCCCCGGCATCGAGCTGCTCGTGGACGAGGGCGGCTCACAGGACCTCGTACGGACCCTGGCGGCCGGGGAGCTGGACCTCGCGCTGATCATCACCCCGCTGCCGGGCCAGGCCCCGGCCCTCGCCGCCACCGAGCTGCTGCGCGAGGAGCTGGTGGTGGCCTCCTCGCCCGCGTCCCCGCCGCCCACACGGCGCCGCCGGATCCGGGTCGAGGATCTGCGGGACCGGCCGATGGTGATGTTTCGGCGCGGCTATGACCTGCGGGAATTCACCACGGCGGCCTGCCGGGCCGCCGGGTTCGAGCCGACCTTCACGGTCGAGGGCGGCGAGATGGACGCGGTGCTCGGGTTCGTCAGGGCCGGGCTCGGCGTCGCCGTGCTGCCGGGGATGGTGGCGGCCCGGTCCGGGCTGCGGATCACGCCCTTCGCGGGCCATGAGATGCAGCGCACCATCGCCGTCGCGCACCGCAAGGACGTCGCCCCGCCCCGGGCCGCGCGCGAGCTGCGCCGGGTGCTGCTGGAGCATCTGCGGTCGGAGGCGGCGGGGGAGTTCGGTCTGCCACCGAGCACACGGCTGCTGTCTTGAGGAGGCGGCGGGCTGAGGGGTTTCCCCGGCCGGGTCCTGCGGGCTTCCCAGGGCTCCCGGGCCGGGTACCGGGGGCTTTCCGGGGCTCCCCGGATGGGTGCCGGGTGCCGGGGGCCTTCCGGGGCTTTCCGGGCCTCGGGTCAGCCCCACAGCGCCCGGGCCAGCGCCGTGCCGGTGAAGGCGGCGCCGAGCCCGGCGGCCACACTCGCCACCACGTTCGCGACGGCGAACATCCGGGCGCCCTCCTCGGCCAGCCGCAGCGTCTCGTACGAGAAGGTCGAGTACGTGGTCAGCGCCCCGCACAGCCCGGTGCCGAGCAGCAGCTGGAGCTGGGAGGAGGCGGCCCCCTCGGCCGCCGCGCCGGTCAGCAGCCCCAGCACCAGACAGCCCGTGACATTGACCGCGAAGGTGCCCCAGGGGAACAGCGCGTCATGTCTGGCCTGCACCGCGCGGTCGGTCAGATAGCGCAGCGGGGCGCCGACCATGCCGCCCACGATCACCAGCAGCCAGTTCACCGGGCCCGGCCCGGGTAGCGGATGATCTCGACCGGGTCGACCACCACCAGGCCGTCGCCTCCCACGATCTCCTCCAGTTCGGGCAGGAAGGACCGCACCCGCTCCTCCGTATCAATGATCACAACGGCAATGGGCAGATCCTCGCTGAGCGACAGCAGCCGCGAGGTGTGGATCAGGGAGGTGGAGCCGTAGCCCTCGACGCCGCGGAACACGCTCGCGCCCGCGAGCCCCGTCCGATGGGCGCGGTGCACGATCTCGGCGAACAGCGGTTTGCGGTGCCAGGTGTCGCTCTCGCCGACGAACACGGTCAGCCGCAGCGCGGCCTCGCCGCTCACCGGGTGCTCCCGCCGTACCGGCCGTACCGGCTGTACGCGCCGATCGCGCGCCGGGTCGCCACGACCGCGGCCCATACCGCCGCCAGCGCCGCCAGCAGCGTCCCCGCCAGGTAGGCCAGGCCGCTGGCGGCGTGGCCCTCGTCGACGAGGCGCTCGAAGTCCACGGCGTACGTCGAGAAGGTGGTGAACCCGCCCAGCACACCGGTGCCGAAGAAAGGCCGGACCAGCCGATGGGCCGCCCACACCTCGCTGATCAGCACCAGGAAGACGCCGATGAGCGCGCAGCCGACGGCGTTCACCAGCAGCGTCGTCCACGGGAACGCGCCTGCCGGGGTCGGCCACAGCAGCGACGCGCCATAGCGGGCGGCCGCCCCGATCCCGCCGCCGACCGCCACCACGCCTACCACCGGACCCTGCCCGTGCCAGGCGCCGGGCCGAGCGGGCGCGGGCGGGCCGATGTCGGGGTCGATGGGCTCGTCCACCGCCTTCGACCGTGAGCTGCCCATGGGGCTCAGACTACGTCGTGATGATCCGGCCGGTACGGCGAGGCTGACGGCGCCGACCGGAAGCGAGGAGGACGCGTTCATGAGCAACCCCTTCGACCAGGCCGATAACCCCGACGGCCGCTATGTCGTACTCGTCAACGACGAGGGCCGGCACTCCCTGTGGCCGTCCTTCGCCCAGGTCCCCGCGGGCTGGACGGTCGCCCACGGCGAGGACGAGCGCCAGGTGTGCCTGGACCACCTCGACGAGACTGGACCGATATGCAGCCGCGGAGCCTCCTCACCGCCATGGACGGCGCCGGCTCCTGACGCGGGCGCCGCCACGGGGCTATGTTGGCCGCGTGACGGGTGCGAGCGCTGACCTTCCTTCGGTGATGCGGGCCTGGGTGGTCCGTACGCCCGGCCGGATCGAGCAGGTGGAGCTCCCGGTGCCCCGGCCGGCGGCCGACGAGCTGCTGGTCCGGGTCCGGGCCTGCGGGGTGTGCCGTACCGATCTGCACGTACGCGACGGCGATCTGCCCCCGCACCGCACCCCCGTCGTTCCCGGCCACGAGGTCGTCGGCGAGGTGGTCGCGGCGGGCCCCGAGGCGCAGGGGCCCGCGCTCGGCACGCGAGTGGGCGTCCCCTGGCTGCGGCGCACTTGCGGACGCTGTAAGTACTGCGTCCGCGGCCAGGAGAACCTGTGCCCGTCGTCCGAGTACACCGGCTGGGACGCGGACGGCGGCTACGCCGAGTACGTCACCGTACCGGCGGCGTACGCCTACGAACTGCCCGCCGGATACACCGACGAGGAGCTCGCCCCGCTGCTGTGCGCCGGGATCATCGGCTATCGCGCACTGCGCCGCGCCGACCTCCCGCCCGGCGGCCGGCTCGGCATCTACGGCTTCGGCGGCTCCGCGCATCTCACCGCGCAGGTCGCCCTCGCCCAGGGCGCGGTCGTCCACGTACTGACCCGGTCGGCCGCCGCCCGCGAGCTGGCCCTCCACCTCGGCGCCGCCTCCGCGGGCGGCGCCTACGACCGCCCACCCGAGCCGCTCGACGCCGCCATCCTCTTCGCCCCGGCGGGCGAGCTGGTGCCGGTGGCCCTGGAGGCGCTCGACGCCGGCGGCACGCTGAGCATCGCGGGGATCTATCTCTCCGACATCCCGGCCCTGCACTACGAACGCCATCTCTTCCGCGAGCGCACCCTGCGCAGCGTCACCGCCAACACCCGTGACGACGGCCGGGAGTTCCTGGCCACGGCCGCCGCGCACCGCATCCGCGCCACGGTGACCCCGTACCCCTTCGACCGCGCGGACGCCGCGCTGGACGACCTCGCGGCGGACCGGGTGAACGGGGTCGCGGTGCTGACGATGCCGCGCTAGTGTGATGCGCCGGAAATCCGTCGGCAGAAGCGGGCGAGGGAGTCGAGGATTTCCTGGGCTGTCTTTGTCCAGATGAACGGCTTGGGGTCTTCGTTCCAGTTCTTGACCCACGCGCGGATGTCGGCTTCGAGTGCCTGGACGTTCTTGTGTGCGCCGCGGCGGATCATCTGGTCGGCCAGAAAGCCGAACCACCGCTCGACCTGATTGATCCAGGAAGAGCCGGTCGGGGTGAAGTGCATCTGGAACCGGGGTGTTTGGCCAGCCACACCTTGATCGCTGGGGTCTTGTGGGTGCCGTAGTTGTCACAGATCAGGTGGATCTGGAGATGCGTGGGAACCTCCTTGTCGATCCTGATCAGGAACTTCTTGAACTCCGCTGCCCGGTGCTGGCGGTGCAGGGCGCTGATGACCTCGCCGGTGGCGACATCGAACGCCGCGAACAACGTGGTCAGGCCGTTGCGAATGTAGTCGTGGGTCCGCCGCTCAGGCATGCCCGGCATTATCGGCAGGACCGGCTGGGACCGGTCCAGGGCCTGGATCTGGGACTTCTCGTCCACCGAGAGGACCACCGCGCCCTCGGGCGGGTTGAAGTACGGGCCGACGACGTCGTAGACCTTTTCCACGAACAACGGGTCCGTCGACAGTTTGAACGTGTCCGTCAGATGTGGCTTGAGCTGGAACTTCCGCCAGATCCGGCCGACGGTCGACTTCGACAGGCCGCTGCGCTGCGCCATCGACGTGCGCGACCAGTGGGTGGCGTTCTTCGGGATTTCCTCCAGCGTCGTGACCACGACGGCCTCCACCTGATCAACGCCGATGGTGGGCGGTCGGCCGGGCCGAGGATCGTCAACGAGCCCGTCCAGTCGCTCGGCGAGGAACCGCCGCCGCCACTTGCGGACCGTGTCCGCGGCCGCCCGCAGATCCCGGGCGACCGCGACAATCGGTGGCACCTCCGGTCCCGCGCACGCCAGCACAATCCGTGCGCGCAGGGCCAGTGCCTGGGCCGACGTCGCCCGACGCGTCCACCGCTCCAACACCACCCGCTCGTCATCCAAGAGCAGCAACGGTTCCAGCTTCGGGCCCCGACGGGGAACTGACGCACCAGCAGCAGAAGTCACACAACAACTAACGATCAACTACTGGCGCAGGACACTAGCGCCGCACCATCAGCACGGAGGCAGCGCCCTGGAGTCAGCGCCCCGGACCGTGGCGGGCCTGGTCGGATCCCCTCAGTCCCGCCTGGCGGCCTCGGCCATGGGGTGACGCGATATGAACAGACACATACCGTTCGACCGGCTGCATAACTTCCGTGATCTGGGTGGGTACACGGCAGAGGACGGCCGATCGGTGCGGTGGGCCCGGCTCATTGATATCCGCCCCACCTCGCCCGGCCCACTCCACTTTCGGTTGATATCGCTGCACCGGCCACCACCGGTGCGGCGGGCGCCATCGGGGCGCATCCTGGAAGAAGCGGCGGCCACACCGCACCGCGCCGCCACATCTCACGCTCGCGCATGATCGAAGCAGGAGGGCAGGGGAATGTCCGATCGTCTGTTCCGCGACAGAAGGGACGCCGGCCGAGTCCTTGCCGGCCTCTTGGAGCACTACCGAGGCCGCCCTGACGTGCTTGTTCTCGGGCTGCCCCACGGAGGGGTTCCGGTGGCGTACGAGGTGGCCACCGCGCTGGACGCCGAACTCGATGTCCTGCTCGTGCGCAAGCTCGGCGTCCCCGGCCGCGAGGAAGTGGCGATGGGGGCGATCGCCAGTGGCGGAGTAGTGGTGCTCAACGAGGACGTCATCCGGGGCTTGAACATCCCCTCGGAAGCGGTCCGGCAGGTGGCGGAACGGGAGGGCCGGGAACTGCGGCGGCGGGAGCGTGCGTACCGCGGCGACCGCCCCATGCCGAACATCGAGGGCAGGACGGTCATCCTCGTGGACGACGGCCTCGCGACCGGCGCGAGCGTCCGTGCGGCCATCCAGGCCCTGCGGCGCATGCGGCCCGGCACGATCGTGGTGGCGGTGCCGGCCGCGCCCGAGTCGACGTGCGCGGAGCTCGCGAAGATGATCGACGAGGTGGTCTGCGCGACCACCCCCACGCCGTTCTACGCGGTCGGCGCCTCCTACTGGGACTTCACCCAGACCACCGACGAAGAGGTCCGCGATCTCCTGCGCGCGGCCGCGAGGGCCGGACCTGTTCCGCCCGGCGCGGAGGCCGCGACGGACGCGGTCGTCGTACGGGCCGAGGCCCTCCCCACCGAGGACGGTGTGCCCCAGGGGGACGCGCTGCTGGACCCGGTGGGCGACGCGCACTTCGTGCTCATCGGGGAGGCGTCTCACGGCATGACTTCTACGCCGCCCGCGCGCGCATGACGCGACAGCTCATCGAGCGGAAGGGCTTCTGCGCCGTGGCCGCGGAGGCGGACTGGCCCGATGCCTACCGGGTGAACCGCTACGTCCGGGGCCGCGGCGACGACACCGCCGAGGAGTCGCTGCGGGGCTCCCGCCGCGGCCTGGATGAACTAGTTGCCGCAGGTCGCCTTCCTGCGGACGCTGTGGGACCAGCAGTTCCATCGCACCTGCGCAGGGCGTCTGCGCTACAAGGACGTCAAGGAGCTG
>NZ_JBEXFG010000058.1:0-34928 GCF_040606675.1 Streptomyces sp. NPDC005393
CACACCGGCCGAAGTGTTGAGTCAGTATCACGCCGCCCAACTCGTAGCGTAGAACGACAGCAATCAGACTGTCCGGAAAACGCAGGGCCCCTCAGTCTGCTGGTCCAGCCGGTTGCTGGTCTGGATCTCGTGGAGTTCGCGGGTGGGTAGCAGGGCCAGGGCCCTTGGCCGGGTGGCGGAGGTCGTGCACTGCGGGCGGACCGGGCAGGCCAGGCAGTCGGCCTTGGCGAACTTGACCTGAGAAGCCGTATCTTAACCGAACGTGATCGCTTGGTTTCCGCTGGTCAGGCATGGTCTAGCTCGGAATGAGGGAGGCATGCGGCGTCTTGTTTCCGTTCCATGAGCGAGGGGTGCGCGATGGCGTCGGTGTTGGGAATGCTGGAGGAGCGGGAGACAGATGCCCGGGTGCGGGTGGAAGGACTGCGGGAGGAAGTCGCGAGGCTGGCTGGGGTGTTGGAGGCCGCGGAGATCGAGCTGGACCGGCGGGTGATCGCGCGGGAGGAGCTGGTAGAGGCCCTGGCGGCCTCGGCTGCCGAGACCACCGCCGTGACCGAGGCGAAGGCGGAGACCGTGTCCTCGCCCGCGCCGGTGCCGGGCTCGATCGTGCCGCCTTGGCGCGAAGGACTGCCGGTGACGGTGCTGGCGCCGGACTATCAGCGGATTCTGGGCGTGCTGGAGGAGCGGCAGCCGGCGGGCCAGGGGCCGCTGAAGGCCAGGGAGATCACGGTTCAGCTGGGCTTGGAGACAACATCGGCGAAGGTCGAGGGGGTGCGCTCGAAGGCCCGGCGTCTGGCGGATCGCGGGTGGCTCGTGCAGGAGACGTCGGGGGCATTCAGCGTCGGCCGGCGGCCCGTGGCCGTGCCAGACGCCGGCTCATCCGCGTGACCATCGACCACCTGATCATCGCCTCGCTGCTGGCCGGCAACGTCTCGTAGTCCCGGGCCAGCCGGCGCGAATGCATCAACCACGCGAACGTACGCTCTGCCACCCAGCGCCTGGGCAGCACCACGAATCCCTCCATGTCATCGGTGCGTTTGACGATCTCCAAGGTCAGCGCGAGTTTCTGACGGCACCAGTCGACGAGGGAGCCGGTGTAGCCGCCGTCGGCCCAGACGAGGGTGATGTCGCGGTGCAGACGGCGCAGCCGCCTCAGCAGGCCCACGGCGGCATCCCGGTCGCCGATGTTCGCGGCGGTGACCGCGACGACCAGGAGCAGACCGAGCGTGTCGGTCACGATGTGCCGCTTACGCCCGGGCACCTTCTTCCCGCCGTCGTAGCCGCGTGAGGCGGCCGGCACCGTCGCGGCGGCCCGCACCGACTGCGCGTCGATGATTCCCGCCGTGGGCTCGGCCTCACGGCCCTCGCGCTCACGGACCTTCCCGCGTAGTCGGTCGTGGAACTCGGTGATCAGCCCGTGCTCGCGCCACCGGCGGAAGAAGGCGTAAACCCGGCCCCAGTCGGGGAAGTCCGCAGGCATCGCCCGCCACGAGATCCCGCCCGCGACCAGGTAGCGGATCGCGTCCAGCAGTTGGCGGTGGCAGTAGCCCTCGGGCTGCCCGCCTCTGCCCTGGAGCCAGGCCGGCACCGGCAGCAACGGCCGGATGGCCGCCCACTCCGCGTCCGTCATGTCCGACGGATACCGGCGTTCCCGGTCGGGATGGTCGGCCGCGTTGCCGTACACGTGCGCGAGGCAATCACACGATGGAGCAGCCGAGTTGAACTGGACGGGCTCGGACGCGTACAACAACGACACCAGGGCCTCCCGGCATTGCTTGGTTAGATTCGCATCCCCGAGCTACCGAGAGGCCCTGTCTTCATGCGCGCACAACGGGAAGATCACCCCGGCGGGAAACCTGTTCGACCCGCCCGTTCCATGATCGGTTGAGATACGGCTTCTGAATGTAGTGGTGTCCGCTGATGCGCAGCGATCCCCACTCCCGCCTGACCGCGCCCTGGGGGCAGGTGGCCTGCTGGTTGTCCCAGTCCACCGAGAAGGCGGACTTGTCGAAGCCGTCACCGCTCCTGGCCTGGCGGCTGTGGTCGGGCACCACGGGGCCCAGCAGGGTGACGCCGTGCACCCGGCGGGCGCGTTCGATCCGGGCCGCGGTGACGTAGGCGGCATCGACGACGTGTTCGGCCGGGGCCAGGCGGGCCCCGGCGAGGTCGTCGTGGATCCTTTCGGTGAGTTCGCCGTCCTGGACCGGGGCGATCGTGGTGGCCACGTGAACAACCACCTCGGGCCGGTCGGTGTCGCAGGTTTCGGTCAGGTGGGCCCCGTAGCCGCTCCAGGCGGTGTCCCGCTTGACGCAGTAGTGGGCGTCGGTGTCGTAAGGGGAATCGAACCGCAGCGAGGCCGGGGGCAGCGCGCGGCCGTCGCGCCAGCGCAGCCGCCCGGCCGCGTCCCAGTAGTAGTGGTGGACCCACACCTGCCGCAGGATCTCCACCTGCGGTAACGCCCGCAGCCGGGGCGGAGCGTCCAAGGCCCAGGCGGCGGCCAGGATCTTCTGGCCGTCCCGGCCGAAGGCCTCCGCCATCGCGGTGACCCCGGCCTTCCCGCCGGAAACCTTGCCGATCTCCACCTTGCGCCCGTAACGCTTGTCCCACTCCGGCTCGATCAAAGGAAGCAGCCAGTCGCCGTCGGCCTCGGCCACTTCCTCCAGTGCGGCCCGCACCGTCTCCCCGGCCAGCTCCAGCCGGCTGAGCGTGCGGACCGCCGCGAGCACATGGGTGGCATCGGTGCGCTGCCGGCCCCCGGGCTTCAGCAGTCCGGCTTCCACCAGCCGCTCGAGCATCACGCCCAGCAGCCGGTCAGCGGCATCCCCCTCGGCCAGCCGGGCCCGGAACTCACTGAGCACCGAGTAATCGAAGCCCGGATCTTCCAGTTCCAGGCCCAGCGCATACTTGAAGTCGATCCTGGTGCGCACCGCGTCTGCCGCGGCACGATCCGACAGGTTCTCCGCGAACTGCAGCACCGACACCCGCGCCAGCTGCCCCGGCGAGAACCCCGGACGGCCATCGGACGGATACAGGCCCGCGAACTCCTCATCCTCGAACAGCACATCCAGGCGGTCGCGCACCAGCATCGCCGGTGTCCCCTTCGGGCACGCCGCCCACGCCGTGCGCACCGTCCTCGCCGGAATCCGCTGGTAACTCCTTGGCCGCAACGACACCACTCCCACACCCCCAGAACCCGAGGCCACCCCGCACACCTCCAGCGAAGCACCAAACCGGCCGACCGTCAGCACCCCCTGGAGATCACGAACAGAGTCACGGCATTGGGCCTAGAGGGCATGCCGTCCGGAGGCCGGGCTCAGGCGTCGTCGTGGAGTTTGATCCATGCCAGGGTCGCGGAGCCGGGTTTCGGGTTCGTCCACGCGTACCTGCACGAGGCAAGGTAGTGCAGGGCATCTCCTTGCTTCAGCGAAAACTCCTGTTCCCCCACCGTGAAGTCGACCGCACCGTCGAGCACGAGTACCAGTTCCTCGCCGGACTGGGCCGGAGACCATTCGCTGCCACGGGAGCCAGGAGGAAGGGTCGCGATCACGCCGTTGACGCGGAACCGCTCGGCGGGACCGGAGATGTCCGCCAGTTCGACGCCGGTTCGGCGTGTTTTCATCACCCTGCGCTCGTCCGCTGGGGTGTAGACGGCTGAGGCCGGGTCGGTGGTCTCTTCCTCTATGAAATAGCCGACGGGCCGCTCCAAAGCGGAGGCAAGCTTCAGCAAGGTGGTCACCGTGGGCACCATGTTGCTCCGCTCGATCTTGTAGATCGCGGCCGCACTGACCTCTGCCCGGCTGGCCAGCTGCTGGAGGGACAGCCCCAGCTGCCCCCTCAGCTCCCGGACTTTGGGCCCGATGGCGCTCACGACGGCTTGCCAATGAGGTACCGGCCCGCTGGTACCCGACTCACCGGACGGCTCGGCCGGCGCAGCCGCCGTATGTCGTGTCGCCACGCGCTCGCTCCTTGGTCGTCACTCGTCCTGAAGACCTACTTTAGTAGATGGATCGAGTCGGATGGGGCACTCCGTTCGACTTCGCAGTTCCTTCCGCGGCCGGTGGGCCGGGACGCCGGTGCAACGGAGCAGGCGCTCGGCTGCCGCTGGTCGAACGCGGGTGTGGTCGCCAGCCGGGGCCGGAGGTACGTGATCGCGGATCGTTCAGGCGCGACGCTTGCGGTATCGCGGCACATGGTGGTTCCCTCTTGCGATATCCGCGGAGCGCTCTCACAGCCATGACGATGCCTCCCCCCGCCGGGCCGGTGTTGCAGCACCTCGCAACGTGCGGACACAAGGGACGGGGAGAGGGCAGACACCGGGTAATGGCGCAACTACTCTGCTGGACGTAGGAGGCCCCTGGGTGCAGGAGATGCGGTCGAATATGGTGCGTTTGCGTCTCATCGGCTCCTTCCGGATAGAGGGCGACCCCCTGAAGCCCATTCCGGCAGGCAAGGCCGGGCGCCTCCTCACGGTGCTCGCCGCACACCCCGGCCAGTTCCTGCCGCTGTCGCTGCTCATCGAGGCACTGTGGGCCGACGGGCCACCGGACAAGGCGGATCGCAACATCGCGGCCCTGATCAGCCGCTTGCGCCGTTCCCTCGGCCGGCAGCGCATCGAAGGCGGGCCCGGGGGCTACCGGCTGATCACCGACGAGAGCCTCACCGTCGACCTGGCCGAAGCGGAACGCTACGTGCGCACGGCGGAGCGTGAGCAGGCGCGTGGTGTGTGCGCAGTGGCGGCAACAGCCGCTGCCAGTGCCGCAGGCCTGCTGGCAGCGGATAAACCGTTGGCGAACGAGCCGGACGCACCCTGGGTCCACGAGGTGCGTCAGGTCGTCGATGGTCTTCTGCGACGTGCACGCGCGTGCAGTTGGACCGCCGCGCTTGAAATGGGCGAGGTCAGGACAGCTGTCGAGGCCGCATCTGCCGCGTTGACCAGTGACCCGTTCGACGAGGACGCCTGCCGGGCCGTCATGCGCGCCTATCGGCTCGGGGGCGAATCCGGTGCCGCGCTGGCCGCATACGAGCGTCTGCGGTCGTCTCTCGCCGAGGACCTCGGCGCCAATCCGGCCCCCGTCACCCAGGCGCTGTACCTGTCGGTGCTCCGCGGTGAGCCCCCGTCCACTCCCAGCCGCGCCATCGCAGGACGCCCACGGACTGCGACGTCCTCGCTCGTCGGGCGGGACACAGAACTGCAGAGCCTTCTCGACCGATGGTCGGAGGCCGTCCTCGGTCACGGTCAGGTCGTTCTGCTGGTGGGCGAGTCCGGCGTGGGAAAGAGCTCTCTGACCTCGGCACTCGCCCGACAGGTGAGTGCCAGTGGGGCCCTGGTCGTGACAACGGGGTGCTTCGAAGCCGAACGTTCGCTGTTTCTCCAGCCGTTCGTCGAGGCACTCCGCAGTGTCATCGCATGGCAGACCCCGCAGGCCGCGCGGGAGCTGTTCCGCGGGTGGAACGGCCCCTTGTCTGAGCTGGTGCCGGAGGTCGCCCGGCTCATCGGACCGGTGAACTACGAGCGCTATGAACGGGGTACGCCCGAGACGGAACACCGCAGGGCCCTGGAGGCCCTCGCAGCGGTCCTCGGACGGCTCACCGAGTCGCACCCCGTTCTGCTGATCATCGAGGAGCTGCAGCACGCCGGACAGTCGACCATCGAGGCCCTGCACTTCCTCACCACGCGGGTGACAGGGTGCCGGCTGCTCATCCTCGGGACGCTGGAAGCGGCCGAGGCCGCGCACATCACGGATTCGCTCGAAGGGTCCGTGACGCGCATCGGCATCGGGCCGCTCTCCCGTGCCGCCGTGCGCACCCTCGCCATGGAGGCCGGACTGCCCGTCGACGCGGACTGGTTGTACGAGTGGACCGGCGGGTCTCCGTATTACGTCACAGAACTCCTCCGACCCGGCCACGAGCTTTCCGCGGCGGGTCACATCCCGCCGGAGCACATGCCTACGTCCCTCCGCGATGCCGTCGCCCGCCGAATCAGCCACGCGGGGAGGGACGTCGGGCTCCTGCTCCAGCTGGGGGCCATCCTCGGAGTCGCATTCTCCCTTGACGATGTGGCCGCCCTGGGGGACCTGGGCGTCGAGGAGTGCATCCGCCGGGCCGAGAAGGCACAACGCGCCGGCCTGCTCGAGCCCAGTGGCGAGACCTTCCGCTTCTCCGGCCACATCATCCGCAAAGTGGCCTACGACTCTGCGTCCGAGCCCGTGCGCATCAGCCGGCACCGGCGCGCGGCGAAGCTTCTCGCCGCCCAACCGGAGGCGGCGGCACACCAGTTGGTGGCGGCAGGTGACTGGGCTCCGGCCGTTGAAGCGTGGTTGCGGGCCGCGGACGCCGCCCACCTGGCGTTTTCCAACCTCGAAGCCGAGCGGCTGCTCACGGAGGCGCTCGCCTCAGCGACACGGTCGGGAGACCGCAGGCTGCTCGCATCGGTCCGGCTCCGCCGCGGCCAGGTCCGGGCCGATCTGGGGCGGTACGACGCCGCACGGGAGGACCTCTCGACCACCATCGGGCTGGCCAGGGAACTCGGGGACGAGGGGCTGGAGGCCCGCTCCCTGGAGCAGCTCGGTTGGACCGCCCTGTATGCCCGCGACGCCCTCGCCGCCGTCGACCTGGCATCCCGCGCCAGCCATCTTGCGGAGTCGGCCGCGGCCGCCCCTGGAGCACTGCCGAGTTCGTTGCTCTTGCTGGGCCGGGTCCGTCACTGGGACGGCGACTACGCGGAGGCTGCCGAGGCCTACGAGCAGGTGTTGTCGGCTCAGACCGACGAAGCGACCAAGGCCATGGCCCTCGCCCAGAAGGGGGCCATGCTCCAGCACCTCGACCGCTTCGTCGACGCCCGTCGGGTCCTGGAGCGTGCGGTGCTCCTCTGCCAGGGCACCGGGTTGCTGCGCCCGTTGCTGCAAAGCCTGTTCTTCACCGCGCTCGCGCGCGGTGACGCGGGTGACTTCACGGGCGGGTTGCGCGCGCTCGAGCGGGCGCGCCGTCTGATCGACGCGGCCGGAGTGACGTACTACCGCGCCGGCATCGACACCGCGATGTCGTGGCTGTGGCGGGAGCTCGGCGAGGTGGGCCGGGCCAGGGAGATCGCCGAACGTGCCATCGAGTCCACTCGCCGGGGCGACGCACTCGAGCTCGAGCAGGAGATGCACGCGCGGCTGGCACTGGCCGACTGCGATCTCGTGCTGGGGAGGGAGGACGACGCGGCCGCACAGGTGGCCGCCGCTGTCCCCCTGCTCCAGGGAAGCATGCCGTTCCGGCCGCGCGCCGAACTGCGCCTCCTGGAGATGCAGGCCCGTTGGGACACGACCGCTGCTGAGTCCCTGCTGCAGACGGCGCGGAACGCCTCGTCCACGAAGTACGAGGCTCTTGCGCTGTGGCACCTCGAACGTCGCGAGGAAGCGGCGCGCACGGCGCTGCTGACCGGGTCGGACCTGGTGGTGGCGAGTGTGGGGACCTCGCGCGACGCCCAGCAGGCGGTCGAACGGATCTCGCAGGGCCTGCCGGCCGAGCTACGGAGCTCCTTCGTTGCTCATGGCCGGCTCCCCTTACTCGTCCGATCCCGCTGACCGGGGCGCAGCAAGCCTTCGCCCCGGCGGGCGAAGAGCGCGGCTTGCTGCGCCGGCCGGTGTTTGCGGTGCACGCTCACTCGCGGGCGCTCGCACCCTGTGCTGCGAGTTCGACAAGGCGCAACGCGCAGGCCGCCTCCAGCACGGTTCGTGCATGGATGAAGTCGTCCGGTTGCTCCATCGCATCAGCGGAGAGCGACTCCTCGGGCTTGCCGTCGACGCCCAACAGGTCCTCTATGCTTAGGCAGCTGGTCCGCAGCTCGGCGAGCACCCTCCCGACGCGCTGTACGGCCCGTTGATACGCCTCAGGGTTGGACAGGGCCAGCGGGTACAGCCGCTCCTCGGCAAGACGCCAGCGAGCCCGTGTCATTCGCATGTCCTGTGCTGTCATTCCTGGTTCGTTGCTGTGCATGGTTCCTCCTCGGCGCCCTCGCGTGCCTGCCGTCACCGCCATGGGAAAGGGCCCCCGGACGACGTGCGCTACCCGGGGGCCCACCGATACGACGACGATGACGTCAGTGACTGTGTGCGTGCTCGTGGCCGTGGTCGTAGCCGGCCGGCCGGTTGGCCAGCGTTTCCACGCGATCGATCACTTCGTCGGCGGAAAGCACTCCGGTGCCGATGACGACGTCTTCCAGCGCTTGCAGCCAGCAGCGGTAATAACTCCACTGCTCGTCGGCCGGATCGGCTTCCCACTCGTTGATGCGCGCGATGAGCCGGCGGCGGAAGTCCTCCCACTCGAAGGCGCGCTGATCGTGCAGGGTCACGGCCAGCCCGAACGCACGGCTCTCCCAGGGTTCGGCGAACAGCAGCTCGCCGTTCTGCCGGGGAAGCGCGGTCTTTCCTTCGGTCTCCAGCAAACTCTGCTGTACGGAATTCGAGGTCGGGCAGGTCATTGCACATCGCCTTCCGGGCTCGCGGACGCCCTGGCCACACCGACCATCGAGTCCCGGCTCACCAGGGCGACCAGCTCGTCCTCCGACAGGTTCTCCGTACCGGCCGGACGTTCCGGCAGCACCATGTAGCGCACTTCTGAGCTGCTGTCCCAGATCCTGATCTCGACGTCGTCGTCCAGGGTGAGTCCCATTTCGGCCAGCACCGTACGCGGCTCCCGCACCACGCGGGCACGGTAGGCAGGGTCCTTGTACCAGCTGGGCGGCAGTCCGAGCACCGGCCAGGGGTAACAGGAGCACAGGGTGCACACCACGACGTTGTGCACGGCCGGGGTGTTCTCGACCACGACGATGTGTTCGCCCTGTGGACCGCCGAAGCCCAACTCCTTGATCGCAGAGGTTCCCTCTGCGAGGAGGCGCTCGCGGTACTCCGTATCGGTCCAGGCTCGGGCCACCACCTTCGCACCGTTGAGGGGGCCGACGTCACGCTCGTAGGTCTGGATGAATTTCTCCATCACCGCCGGGTCCACCAGGCCGCGCTCGACGAGCAGTTGCTCGAGTGCTTCGGTGCGCACGGCGATCGGTGCGCGGTTGGCGATCGGGTCGTCGCTCACGCCACAGCCTCCAGGTAGCTCTCGTACAGGTCCGCGGTCAGTTCGAACTTCTCCGCTTCCGCGCCCCACAGCTCCTGCGAATCAAAGGTCACCGCGTATACGTGCTGGGCGTTTTCACCGAGGAAGTGGGCGTGCGTGTCCGGCAGCAGGGCCGCGGGACGGATCGACTGGATCAGGCAGGGACGCCGCCGCAGATAGCGGGCCAGCTTGGTGTGGCCGGCGGTCTGGAGGTCCTTGGTCATCACCCGTTCCCCGACCGAGAACTTCGGTGGATCGTCGATCGAGCGCAGCGACCCCGGTCCGGTCGGCTGGTAGTCGGGCTTGGTGGGTTCGGGGACCGGAGGTTCCTCGATCTTCTCGCCGGCGTTCGCCCTGATCCGCGCGTCCACCGCGTCCTTGGCGATGATGTTGCTGTCGGTGAGCAGGAGCTCTGCCGCGTACAGCCACCGCCCGTAGTAGCCGTCGACGAGGTAGTCGATCGGCTGCAGCCTCTCCAGCGCGTGCCGGAAGGCGTCGAGGTTCCTGCCTGACAGCCGCATGGACAGCAGGGACAGCGCGAAGGCCCTGCCTTCCCAGTGTTCCGCGAACACCGGTTCGGGAAGCGGGGGCGCAAGATCTCCCCACCCGTGCATGCCCCCCATGTCATGAATCCCGTCCAACGTACGCCACCTTTCCACCAACCCGTGTGAAGCCGGAACTCACCGTTCGCAACCGCCGTGGCGTGGGGCCGCCGACCGCCGCGGCGCGTCTGCAGGGGCGTGCCGCCCCCTCGGATGCGATCCCGACCGGATCGAACGGGGGCGGGACACCGGCCCGGATCCTGTCGGCGCCCCACCCCGAGACCGAGGCTCAGACCGTCCAGGTGTTCATCTGGAAGGCCTTCTCCCGCCATGCCGTGAGCGCCGTGTCGAGCACGTCCAGCGGGTGGAACGGTGTCACACCGGGGATCAGGTCGTCCTCGCGGAAACCGTACAGCGCGCCCAGAGCGAAGCGGCAGGCGTAGATCTTGCCGCCCTCCTTGAGGATCGTCTTCAGCTGGTTGCTGATCGCCATGTGGCCGGGGAACGCCTCCTGGCCCACCGCCGGGTAGCCGCGGGTGCCGGAGGCGAGGAGCACGCCCGGGCCGTACAGGATGACCGAGACGTCGAAGCCCTTGCGCAGCAGGCGGGTCGTGGTGAGCAGGTTCACCAGTCCGACCGAACCCTCGTAGGGCACCGTGTGGATGAAGATGTACGCCTTCTCACCCGGATTTGCCTGAATGTCGTCGAAGAGCTTCTCGTCCGAGTTGTACAGCGTCTCGCCTTCGTTGGGGAGTTCGGTGGTGATGGTCTTCGGCATGCGCTTTCCTCCTTGCGGGTTGTGAGTGGTGTGCTGCATCTCCTGCTCTGCGGGCCGCCGTCACACCACCGGGCCGGCCGGCCGCCTGGCGGCCGGCCACTGCTTGCGGTGGCTTCCCGGCATGAGCTTGAGGACCCAGGCGCGGAAGGCCCAGGGCAGGAGCCGATAGATGGGTGCGAAGATGCGCAGCCAGAAGAAGTCCTTGAGTCCCTCCGGCGGCCGAGGCCGGCGTGCACCGTACTGCTGTGCGACCTGTTGCTGCGCGGCGACGAGAAGGTAGTGCTCGGAGTTGGTGCGCAGCCACCTGGCGAAAGCCATGTCAGCCCTTTCCTGCGGCGTTCACGCCGTTCTGAGCCGCGACGGCGATGGGTTCGTTCAGTGCGCCGATCGCCGGCGAGTACACGTTCTCCATGACCGCGAGGTCGTTGAGGGTGAGCCCGAACTTGATGGCGGTGGCCAGGAAGTCGGCCCGCTCCTTGATGCCCTCGCCGCCGACCATCTGGGCTCCGATGAGGCGGAGCGATCCGGGCTCGGCCAGCAGCTTGACCCGGACCTTCTTCACACCCGGGTAGTACCGGGCCCGGGAGATGCCGTCCGCGGCACCGAGCACGTACGGGATGCCGAGCGCCTTCGCGGTCGTCTCGCCGAAGGACGCCCCGCCGATGATCCACTTGCCGGCCGGTGTTCCCCAGGGGATGTACACCGGCTGGTAGCTCTTGGAACCGCCGCCGGCGTTGAATCCGGCGACCTTTCCCTGTGCGTAGGCGTGGCTTCCGGTCAGGCCCTGCAGTCCGACACCGGTCACCCCGTGCGGCAGTTCCGCGCAGTCGCCCGCGGCGAAGACATCCGGGGCCGACGTCGCCATCCGCTCGTCGACGATCAGTCCGCCGGTCGGCCCGGTCTTGAGACCGGCCTGCGCGGCCAGCCTGTTCTCCGGCTCCTTGTGGGTCGCGACGACGGCGAAGTCCGCGGGCAGCTCTCCCTGCGAGGTCAGTACGCTGCGCACGCGTCCGGAACCGAGGAACGCCTTGAGGGTCGTGTTGAAGTGCAGCTTGACCCCGAGTTCGCGCCAGGACTCCTCGACGGGGGCCATGATGTCCGGGTCCGCCATCTCGGCCAGCGGCCACGGGTGCGGGTCGATCAGATGGGTCTCGATTCCGCGGTGCGCCAGCGCGGTGACCATCTCCAGGCCGAGCGGCGTGGCGTTCACCACGACGGCCACCTTCGCCCGGTCGATGACCTTGTCCCACTCCATCGCCTGACGGATGTTCTTCACGTAGTAGAGACCGTCGAGGTCACTGCCCGGCACCCCGGGATCGGCGTAGTGGAAGCCGGTCGCGATCACCAGCCGGTCCCACGAGACCTCGCCCTCACCCGCCACTTGGATGGTCTTCCTGCGGACGTCGATTGCGGTGACTTCCGTCTGATAGTGCACGTCGATGCCCGCGCGGACGTAGGCCTCCTTCTCCGCCAGGAACAGCGCTTCGAAGGTTTCGATCTCCTTGCCGTGCACATACGGGATGCCGCACGGGCTGTAGGCGACGTCCTCGAACTGCGTGTACACCACTACTTCGTTGGCGGGGTCGGCCGCCTTGACTCCTCCGGCGGCGCCCAGCCCCGCCGCTCCTCCACCCACCACTACGGTCTTGTGCGGCACCAGCACTCCTCTTGGCCACTCGGGAGGACGCCCCCCCGGAGGGCGTGCACTATAGATGACGGGAGTTGACTATACTCATAGCCCGTTGTCAAGAAGCCGTGCGCGACCGAGTTCCCGTGCCGTTCGCGTTCGCGAGGCGACGCCCCACGCCCCCGCATGACGTTGCCTATAGTAAAGATCCATACACTATGGAAGCATGTGGCGGTCCGCTCAGGAAAGGACGACCGACATGTCCCCAGTGCACACCGGGCCTTCGAAGGACTCGCCCACGCGTCAGGGCCTGCTCGCCGGCATCGTGGATGCCGTACGCACCCATCCCGGCATCGCGAACAAATCCGCGATCGGGTTGGTCACCGAGGTGCTCGGCAGGACCGACTGGCTGACCGGCCCCGGCGACGACGGGGCCGTGGTGGACGCCCTCGGCTCCACCGTCGTGGCCTGTGGGGAGGCCCTGCTGCCGGAGTTCGTGGCAACCGACCCGTACGGCGCGGGAGTTGCCGCGGTACTCACCAACGTCAACGACCTCGCCGCGATGGGAGCCCTCCCTCTTGGCATCGTGGACACCATCGTGGCGAACGAGCAGGTGGCCAGGACGGTGCTCGAGGGCATGCGCCACGCGTGCGAGCTCTACGACGTTCCGATCCTGGGCGGTCATCTGACCCCGCACACGGGATCGCCCTCGGTGTCGGCGTTCGGTGTGGGCGTGACGGCCCAGGCGCTCACGATCACCCGGGTGTCCCCGGGGCAGCGGCTGATGCTCGCCTGCGCCGTGGACGGCGAGATGCGCACCGACTTCCCGTTCTTCCGGTCGTTCGAAGCCCGCGGGAAACGCTGCGCCGGCGACGTGCGCGTCCTGGCCTCCGTGGCCGAGTCCGGCGCGTGCGTGGCCGCCAAGGACGTCAGCATGGCCGGACTGGTCGGTTCGCTCGCCATGCTCCTCGAATGGGGTGGCCACGGAGCCACGGTCGACCTCGACGCCCTGCCCACACCCGAGGGCGTGTCCCTGTCGGCGTGGCTGACCTGTTTCCCGAGTTTCGCATTCCTGTTGTGCGTTCCGGCCGGCCGCGAAGAGGACTGCGCAGCGCCGTTCCGCGACAGAGGCCTTGTCGCCTCCGTGATCGGGGAGATCGACGATTCGGGAACGGTGTCACTGCGCCTCGGCGACCAGACCGAGACCGTGATGGCCGTGACGGACTCGCCGGTGACCCGCCTGGACCGGACGTCGCCCGACCTGTCACCCGACGCGCCGCAGACGACGGGGGGTGCTCCGTGAGGAGTCGGTCGGTCCGGGCGACCTGGGAGGAAGGCCTGCGCTGCACGGTCGATGCCGGCGGATTCCCGTTGACCGTGGATGAGCCACGATCCGTCGGCGGGAGCGACCAGGGGCCGCAACCCACGGACCTGCTCCTCGCCTCCGTCTCATCCTGCTTCACCGTGGCCCTCGCCTACTGTGCGGCGCGGCAGGGGGTTGAGCTGGTCGATCTGCGGGTCACCGCGACGGGTGTGTACGACGGCCCGCGTTTCGCCTCGGTGCGCATCGAGGTTTCCTCGGGATGTGAACGAGCCGCCCTGACACAGCTCATCACGGCGGCGGAAAAGGTCTGCTACGTGACGAACACGCTGCGGCGGGCCCCCGAGATCGAGGTCGCCCTGGCCGAGGAGCCGAACCGGGCCGAGGTGCCGGACGCCTGACGCGGCGTCATCGCGGGTCCGACTGGTCCTGCAAGGACTGCAGGGCCAGTTGAGCGACCTCGCGCGCCGGCCGGCCGAGTGCTGCGGCCGCGGCGACCACGTCCTCGTGCTCCGGTTTGGCCCCCCACACCCCGTGTTTGACGCGAATCGCATGCCCTCGCAGGTCGATCACGGATGTTCTGCGCTCGAGCGCCACCTTGTCCACCGCTGTCCTGCGCAGGCCCAGCGTTCCGGTCTCCGTGAAGATGACCTCCTCCAGGTCTGCCATGCGATGCAGGGGCGCGAGCACGTGCACCGTGTGCGCGGGGCGGCCCTTCTTCATCGTGATCGCCGAAACCCAGGCGTCGGCGGCTCCGGCGTCGAGAGCACGGCGAATCAGATGGCCCAGCACCTCACCCGTCACATCGTCCACATTGGTTTCGAGGAGGATCTCGGTGGACAGCGAAGCCTGGGGCGTACCGAGCAGTCCCTGTGTGACGTTCGGCCGGTCCTCCACGACCCGTGTTCCCGCGCCGTAGCCGACGGCTTTCACCGCCATAGGCGGCACCGGTCCGTAACTGGCGGCCGCCGCCAGCAACAGCGCCGCCCCGGTGGGTGTCACCGTCTCGCCGTCGATCGCCGCGCCGGTGATCTGCGCCTGCGCCTCGGCCAGCAGGGCGACCGTGGCCGGGGCGGGCAGCGGAAGGACTCCGTGCCGGGTCCGCACCGCCCCGGTGCCCAGCGTCAGCGGAGCCGACCGCACGGCGGTGATACCCAGCAGGTGCAGGCCCGCAGCGAAGGCGACGGTGTCGACCACCGTGTCGAGGCCACCGATCTCGTGCAGGTGCACCTGGCGTGCGTCCTCGCCGTGCAAGCGGGCTTCGACCCGCGCGATCGCGGAGATGGCCCTGGCCGCGAGCGCGGCCACGGGCTCGGGTCGTGCCTGCCGCACGATGTCGAGCAGTTCGGCGGCCCGCCGTGACGGCGCGTCGTCGTCGACGGTGACCACGGCACGCGTGGCGGTCAGCCCGCCCGTCATGACCCGCTCGGCGTCGAGTGCCCAGCCGGACAGTCCGGTGGACGCCACGATGGCACGCATCTCGTCCAGCGGGGCGCCGAGCGCGAGCAGCGTGCCCACGCCCATGTCCCCCGACAGGCCACTCACCGGATTCAGCCAAAGGATCATGCCGGGCGCGGTTCCTCACGGGTCATGGCCGCCGCGGACGGCACGGAGGCCCGGGCGATCCGGAACGCGGCCATCGCAGCGGAGAAGCCGGAATCGATGTTCACCACGGTCATCCCCGCCGCGCACGAGGACAACATCGCCAACAGGGCGGTCACTCCCGCGAGGTTGGCACCGTAACCCACCGACGTGGGCACGGCGATCACCGGGCACCCCACCAGACCGCCGACGACACTGGCCAGGGCTCCTTCCATGCCGGCGACGCACACCACGGTGTCCGCACGGTGGAGCGCGTCCGACACGGCCAGCAGCCGGTGGATGCCGGCCACCCCCACATCCGCGATCCTCTCGACCTCGAGCCCGATCGCCGAGGCCACTGCGACCGCCTCCGCGGCGACGGGACCGTCGGCGGTCCCCGCCGACACCACGACGACCCGGAAGTCCAGGAGGGCGGCCCGCCGCCAGCACAGGAGCCGACCCGCCCGGTCGTACGTGCCGTCCGGCACCTCGGCCAGGACCGTGGCGGCGACCTCGGATTCCACCCTCGTCACCAGAACGGGACCACTGTTGCGGGCCAGGAAGTGACGCACCAGACCGGTGATCTCCTGCGTCGTCTTGCCCGGCCCGTACACGATCTCCGGAAGTCCCTGACGCGCCTCGCGGCCGATGTCGGGCCGCGCGAAGCCGAGGTCGTCGAAACCGTACTTGCCGTCCGTATCGCTGTTCACACCATCTCCCGGCATGGTCCGGCGTTCTGCCTCAACCGGCGGGCCGCGTCGGAGGCCTGCCCGGCATGCCCAGCAGCACGTTCATCCGCCCACTGCGAAATCCCGCCAGGTCGATCGCCGCGAACGCGAAGCCCGTCGCCCGCAGTTCCCTGTCCAGCAGGTCACGCGCGACCACGACGCGTTCGATGTCCTCCTCCGGGACCTCGATCCGCGCGACCGTACCGTTCGCGTGCGCGCGCACCCGGCATTCTGCGAATCCCAGGGATTGCAACACACTTTCCGCCCGGTCGATGCGCTCCAGGACCTCGGCGGTCACCGGATCGCCGTAGGCCACGCGGGAGGCGAGGCAGGCCGATGCCGGTTTCGCCGCGGTGGACAACCCCAGGTCGGCGCTGACCCTGCGCACGTCTCCCTTGGACATTCCCACGTCGACGAGAGGAGAGATCACACCTCGGGCGGCGGCGGCACGCTGGCCGGGACGGTGGTCGCCCAGGTCGTCGGTGTTGGTGCCGAGGGCGATCCGCCCACCGGCCAGGGAGGCGATCGGCTCCACGGCGTCCAGCAGCGCAGACTTGCAGTGGTAGCACCGGTCGCCCTGGTTGCGTACGTATTCCGGGCGCTCGATCTCGTCCGTGCACACTTCCACGTGCCGGATGCCGTACCGTCCGGCGAATTCCCGGGCCTGGGTGCGGGCCGTCGGTGACAGGCTGGGCGAGACCGCGGTCACCGCGACGGCACGCGGTCCCAGCTCCTGGCTTGCCACGGTGGCCACCAAGGCGGAGTCGACTCCGCCGGAGAAAGCCACGATGAGTGCCGTCTCCTCGCGTATCCGCTCCCGCAGGGCGCGGAGCAGTTCTTCTGCCACTCGTCCTCCTCATTCGCCGAGGGAACCAGCAGACCCACGGCCACCCCACCCACCGGTCTGGCGTCGCAACAACGTAGACCGGACGCGCAACTCTACGGGATCCGTGTGCGACGCGAGCAGTCAGGTACGTGATCACCTCGGCGCAGGCGGTGGCCCGCGCACAACAGACGCCGGCCAAGCCGGGTGTCGGGGTGATCGTGGCGCGCCGGCCGAGACCAACGCGCCACCGCGTCAGCACGCCGTCGGATCCACCGGTCAGCCTGCCTTGCGCACCGCCCCGGCCGGCCGAGCGCCGCCGCCGGCCGACCGGATGTCCTGGTAGATCTCGGCGTGTTGGGCCGCACTCGCCTCCCAGGTGAACCGGGAGACGGTGGGCCGGCTCCCGCGGTGCAACCGCGTGCGGAGCTCCGGGCTCTCCGCCAGCTCCCGCATTCCCCGCGCCAGGGCCGCCGCGTCGGCGACCGGGGTAAGCAGTGCGTTGCGCCGGTCGGTCAGATACTCCTTGAACACGGGCAGATCGCTGGCGATCACCGGGAGTTCCGCGCTCATCGCCTCGAGGACGGCAAGCCCCCAGCCTTCCTTGACGGAGGGGAAGGCAAGCGCGTCGGCGGCACGGTACCAGGCACTCAGTTCACTGCCCGGAACCGTCCCGAGCAGGACGACGTCCGTGCCCAGCTCCAGTCCGAGCGCCGGAAGTGCGGACAGGGCGGCATCACGGTAGTCGGCGTAGTCCTGGAAGGAGTGGCCCCCGACAACCGCGAGGACGGGCGGCGTGTCCATCAGGTCCTTGAGGATGGACATCGCCCGGAAGAGATGGACCGTGCCCTTGCGCGGTTCCACCCCGCCCACGGCCAGGAAGAGGAACCGGTCCTCCGCCCCGATCTCCTTGCGCAGCCGGCTTCGCAGCTCCGCAGGGATGGGGCCGAAGCGATGGGGATCCACCCCGTTGTGGACGACGTGGGACTCGACGTCGTACTCGGTGCGCAGCAGCTCGCGCCAGTACTCGCTGACGACGAGGACGCGGTCGGGCTCGAAGATCGCCCGGCGCTGGCAGTCGATCAGTGCGGGTGTGGTGAAGTCGTCCACGTGATGCACCGTGCGCACGACGGTCACCGGCGCACCCGCGTCCCGCACACGCGCTGCCGCGCGCGCGGAGATGCAGTCCTGGGTGTGGAGGATGTCGAACCGGTCGCTCACGTCCGCCAGGCCCTCGGCGAGGGTGTCGAGGGAGGCGAACACCCGTGACTCGAGGGTGGCTTCTCGACGGGGGGCCTGGATAATGGTGTGCGGTACGGGGGTGGGCCGGAAGAAGCCGGCGTCCCTCTCCCCGAGCGCGATCAGATGGACGGGGACGCCTCGGCGGTGCATGGCCTCAGCCAGCGAGAGGGTGTGCACGACACCGCCCCGCGGCTTGGTCGAGTACGTGACGAGTGCCAGTTCTTCGGGTGATGTCACAGCACCTCACCGACCAGGTCCGGGTCGCGCAGAGCGATGGCCGCAGCCGCGAGGGATGCCCGGGCAGCGGTTTCGGTCACGATGCATCCGGCCTCCTGGAGCGCGCGCCGCTGGGCCTCCAGGCCCTGGGGGTCCCGCTCGGTGCCCAGCACGTACGCGACCACGACCGGTCCGCCTCGTGCGGCGATGTCAGCGCAGACCGGAGCCAACTGCCCTGCCGGATCCGGGTGGGCGCCGTGGCCGAGGACGACGTCCATCAGGATGGCGGCGACCTGGGGGTCGGTGCCCTGCTTGCGCAGCAGTTCGATCCTCGCCTCGGGATCGATCATCGGGTGGGGCCGCCCCTTGGTGTACTCCTCCTCGCCGAGGTCGAGACACACATGGCTGCCGGGCGGCTCGGGGACCATCCACGACTCCTGGATGGGTGTGTTGGAGTGCACGGGTCCCACGAACTTCGACAGGATGACCAGCGACTCGTAGCAGAGTGTGCCGCCGGAGTAGAGCCCCCGGATGAGCGTACGATCCGGCCCCAGCCGGTCGCCGGCCTCGGCCACCCGCTGCCGGAGGTTTCCGGTCAGGTTGGGAGCGTCGGCGTCCAGGAGTTCGACTGCCTTGACCGCGCCGCCTTCCAGCGTCCCGGTCAGCGCGACGTTCGCCGGCACGTCGAATTCCGCCTGCAGGCCGATCAGCGCGGCCACCAGGGGCTTGTCCTGGGCCGTCTCGACCACGCTCCGGGCGACGCTCTCCTCCGGCGGTTTCGACACGAGCAGGATCACGTCGGTGTCCGGGTCCGCGCAGAGCGCTTTGACAGCCACCTTCGCCATGCGCCCGCCGACCGCGCCGGAGAGGTCCCGGCCGCCGAGGCCGATGACATGGGAGATGCCGACTCCCCACCGGTCCAACAGCGTTGCGACCTCCTGGGCACCGGTGCCCGCGGCGGCGATGACACCGACCCGGCCCGGCTCGACCACGTTGGCGAAGCCCAGGCACGTACGGCCCAGCATCGCCGTTCCGGCTCCCGGCCCCATGACCAGGTGGCCCAGCCGCTCGGCCCGTTCCTTGAGCGCGATCTCGTCCTCGACGGACACGTTGTCGCTGAACAGCAGCACGTCGAGGCCGGCCGAGAGCGCCTTGTGCGCTTCGAGCGCCGCATAGTCGCCCGGCACCGAGATCACGGCGACGTTGGTCGACGGCTGGTTCTCCAGCGCGCGTTCGAGGGTCCGGGGGGCACGATCGCTCTGCGCATCCGTGTCACCGCCCGCGCGCGCGGCGAACATCGCGGTCTCGCCGGCCGTCAGGGCGGCGTCGATCGCGTCCTGGCCGGCGGCCCGGACGGCGAGGAACAGGTCGTTCGCTCCCGCTCCGGAACAGTCGTCGGTGAAACCCTCGGACCGAAGAGTGTCCAGGTTGGCCGGGGTCGCCATCGCGGCCGCCGCCCAGTCGACACCTTCCGCCTGGCGCATGGCGCGCGTGCCGGACAGCTGGATGACGGAATCGACGTAGGTGTCCTTGAAGAGGCGGATCGTGGTCTTCATCGGGTCGCTCCAACCTGGGTCCGGGAGGTCACGATGCGAGTGCCCACTTCCGCATCGGCCTTCGGATCCGCATCGAGTGAGGCCTGTACGAGTTGTGGGGTGGTGATGACCGCCGTTTCCCCGCCGTTTCTGATGAATCGCAGTGCGGCCCGCACCTTCGGCCCCATGCTGCCTTCCGGGAACTGGCCGTCGCCGAGGTGGCGTTCCGCCTCCTCGGCGGTCATTTCCCTGACAGGGCGCTGCTGCGGGGTTCCGAAGTCCAGCAGCACCCTCTCCACGCCGGTGACGAGGATCAGGGCGTCGGCCTTCAGGGCGGTGGCGAGCTGTTGTGCGGCGTAGTCCTTGTCGATGACGGCGTCCACGCCGGTGTACCCCTTGTCCTGCCGCACGACGGGAACGCCACCGCCGCCCGCGGCGACGACGATGACACCGCTGTCCACCAGGGTCTTGATGACTCCGGCCTCGACGATGCGGGTGGGTTCCGGTGAGGGGACGACGCGGCGGTAACCGCGTCCGGCGTCCTCGGCCACCCTCCATCCCCGCTGGTTCGCCAGGAGCGTTGCCTGGTCCGCGTCGAAGAACGGGCCGATCGGCTTCGTCGGACGGTCCATGGCGGGGTCGTCGGCTTCGACCACGACATGCGTCACCAAGGAGGCGACGTCGCGGATCCGGCTTCCTCCCACGCGGCGCAGGGCCAGCGTGAGGAGGCTGCCGATCTGTCCCTGCGTCATCGAGCCGAGACAGAAAAGGGGTTGCTGCGGTACGAGGGGCTCGCCCTGTTCTTGCTGGATGGCGAGGTTGCCGACTTGCGGGCCGTTGCCGTGGACCAGGACCACGTTCCAACCGGCGTCGCGCAGCGAGCAGACGGTTTCCGCCATGTGCAGGGCGTTGAGTTCCTGCTCGACGTAAGTGCCTGATTGCCCTTCGAGAGTGAGGGCGTTGCCACCCAGGGCAATTACAGCAGTCTTCGGCATGTGGGCTTCTCCGGATGGGCGCCGATCTTCTCCATTATCCGATCGCGCTGCCTACTATAGTGAACGACTCCGAGGGGTCAACCTCCCCTTCGGGGGCCGATCGGCAACGCGTGCGCGACGCCGAGTGATTGACAAGCCACCCCCGGACGTTTCTTATAGGAAGCAATAGCTTCCCAAAGTAGATGCATTGGCAGGTGGACCATGACTGTCAGCTCAGGACCGGAACTCGCCGTCGGCGACGCTGCCGGCCACACCGGCCCGTTCTCCCCTGCGCACGACCCGCGGGCGCTCGCCGAACTCATCGTGGATCTGCAGAGTGCCGGGCTCCGCCTCGAGACGGAGATCGAACGACGGCGCGGCGGAGCAGGTCCCTCCGACTCAGGGATGCTCTGGGTCGAAGGCACGGCGGTCACGGTGCCGACGGAGACCGACGCCGCTCGGACCTCGCCGTACGTCCTGCGTGTCGAGGACGAGGGCTACGGCATCTACCGGGACGGGGAACGGCTGGCGAGCGCATCGGGCGCGGAGCGCCCCCGTTTCTACGACATGACGACGTCGGACGGGATTCCGTACTGGAAGATCGCGCTGATGCACCTGGACTCCCTGGCCAGCACGGTGGTCCAGACGTGCGCCTACTGGGGAAAGTCGGATCAGTGCACGTTCTGCGGCATCGGCGTGTCCCTCGACAGCGGACGCACGATCGTCAAGAAGACCCCCGCCCAGCTGGCCGAGGTCGCCGTCGCGGCCAAGAGGTTGGACGGTGCGGTCGACGCGACCCTGACCACGGGCAGTTCCCTCGGCGTCGACCGCGGGGCCCGGTACGTCGCCCGGTGCGGGAACGCGATCAAGGAGGCCTCGGGTCTTCCGGTGGAGGTGCAGTTCGAGCCGCCCCTCGACCTCGACGTCATCAACGAGGTCGGGGACCTCGGGATCGACTCGGTCGGCATTCACGTGGAGTCCTTCGACCCGAAGGTGCTCGGCGAAGTCGCCCCCGCCAAGGCCCGCACCGGCATCGACCACTATTTCCGTGCGTGGGAGCGGGCCGTCTCCGTCTTCGGAGAGGGCCAGGTGTCCACCTATGTCATCCTCGGCATGGGAGAGGACCCCGACCTGACGATCGAGGGCTGTCGCCGCGCCATCGACATCGGGGTGTATCCCTTCGTCGTCCCCATCCGGCCGGTCGCCGGAAGCCTGATGGAAGACGTCACGCCGCCCTCCAGGCAGTACACGGAACGGATCTACCGCCGGGTGGCCGCCTACATGACGGCCCGCGGGCTGAAGGCCACCGGCGTCGCCGCGGGATGCGCCCGCTGCCAGGCCTGCTCGGCGCTCAACGCCGTCCAGAACCTGATGCAGATCGGGCCCCGTCCCGGTGGTGGCTCGTGACGGGCACGGTGCCCCTCGATGCCGTGGGCTCCGGCGTGCGCATCTCGCTCCAGGATTCACGCGGCGGCACGCTGATCTGCCGGGCCACCGCCCCGCAGGAGCGCCGGCTGCACCACGGCATCCGCCGGCGGGTCTTCGTCGAGGAACAGGGCGTCTTCGCCGCGTCGGATCTCGACTCGTACGACGCGCGGGACGACGTGATCCATGCGATCGCCATCTACAACGGCATCGCGGCCGGAACCGTCCGCCTCTTCCCGATCGACCGGGACACCGGGCTCTGGCAGGGAGACAGACTGGCCGTACTGCCGCAGTTCCGCGTCCACGGCCTCGGGGGTCCTTTGGTGCGCTTCGCCGTCGCCGTCGCGGCGGCCGCCGGCGGCCGGCAGATGCTCGCCCACGTCCAGTTGGCGAACGTCCGCTTCTTCGAGCGCCTGGGCTGGCGACGGTCCGCAGCGGTCGAGACGTACGTGGGTCGACAGCACCAGCCGATGACCATCGCCCTGCCTCCCGCGTCCGGGGACGATGTCGTCCGCCTCGAGCCGAGCCCGCACACCAGGACCGGCGCAATCGGCTCCCCCGCTTCGTACGTCAGCCGCTGAGCACCGGCGGAACCGCCTTCATGCCACATGGCGGCGGCCACGGTGGTGTCCTCCTCGTGCGGGAGCAGGGCATCACCGTGACCGCGCTCCGGCTGCACGGCCGGCCACGGAAGCGGCACTACCCCGCGTCCGGGTGGGCGGGCAGATGCCGCAGTCCCCGGGCGAGTCCGGTCACGAGGTCCTGCCCCGAGCTCTGCCCGAAGGTCAGGAGGGTGTCCACAGCGGTGCGGGCCCTGGTCAGCTGGCCGTCCGCCACCGCGTCGAGGAACGTGTGCGCGGGCTCGATGAGCCGGCCTCTCGCCGCCCAGGCCAGGAACGCCGCAGCGATGTCGTTCGTCCGCACCGCCCCCGCCAGCGCGACCAGATGGGGTTGCCCCACGGCCCCCCACAACGCCCTCGCGACCAGGAACACACCCGCGAGAACGTCGTCGCCGGACGGTGTGAGGCCGGGCCCCCGCCCGCCGAGGAGGCGGGCGAGGGGTGAAAGATCGCCGGCGCGCAGGTACTGCGACACCCGATGGTCGAGCCCTCCGGAGCCGCCCGTGAGCAGCAGCGACGGCGGCACGTGCGCCGTGGCGTCCACGCCCACGGCCCGATGGGCGAGGAGATCACCGGCCGGAGGCGGCAGCGGCCGCCACGTCGGGCACGCCAGGCTGATCCAGGCCCGCCTGACCTGCAGTCCCGTCCCCGTCGTCACGACCCGGTCGCCGGTGCCCACGGCCGGCAGGGCACTGCAGCGCAGGTGCAGCGGCCCCCGCTCGACCCCTGGTCCGGTGAGCGCCACCAGCCCCTGGGGAAACCGCAGATAGACGGCCTTCGAATGCACAGAGTGGACCGTGCCGGCGCCGGCCCGGGAGAGGATCCTCCGCGCGCCGGCGCCCATGTCCAACGGTGTCATGAAGTCCGTGCGGCAAGGTCGAGCAGTGCCTCGACGAAGCAGGCGACGGGCGCGGTCGCCACTCCGGCACCCACCTGCCCGATTCCGGAACTGACGTGCAGCACACCGGTGTTGACCTTCGGGGTGATACCGAGCTCGACGACCCGGCGCAGATCGACGCCCACGGGAGTCCCCTGGAAGTCCAGCGTGGGCAGCTTGAAGCGGGAGCTGGCCCCGGCGCAGATCGCCGCCATGGCCTCGGTCGCCTTCAGCGCGTCGGCCATGGTCCCGCCGAGGAAGGCCGCGACCGCGGGCGAACCCGCGGCGGCCGGCCCGCCCAGGCCCATGAGTTCGAGGACCGCGCTGTCGCCGATGTCGCGTGCGCTGGTCTCGGGACCGTATCCGGAGTAGTACAGCGCGTCCTCGACCGGAGGAGCTTCGGTGATGTGCCAGTGGTCCGAGCCCGCCACACGGATGCCGAACGTGGTGCCGTTGCGGGCCATCGAGGTCACGATGCTCGATCCCTGCACCTGCTCCGCCCACAACGTCAGCGACTTCGCGGACGCCATCGCGAGGTTGAGGAAGAACAGGTGGTTCCCGGAGAGGTACCGGGCGAACTCGACGCGTCCCGGTCCCTCGTACTCCGCGATGTACGGCAGCAGGTTGCGCGTCAGCAGGTTGGTCGTGGCCTGCGTACGCATATGGAGGTCGTCGCCCATCTGGATGCCCTGGCCAGCCAGGGCGAGGAGATCGATCGGCCCGGTCCTGCGAACGGTCCAGGACAGCAGCGGTCCGGCGACGTCCCGCAGGAAGCGGAGCCGTTCGATCGCCGCGTCCGTCTCGCGTCCGAACCATGCGACCTCTCCCGGGCCCTGGTTGATCGGCGAGAACGCACGCGTGCCGCCCTGCTCGTTCTCCACCACGAACACCGGGGCCGAAGGGCCGATCGCGGTCGCCATCGGGACGACCATGGCGTGGTGGTTCGCGGGTTCCAGCCGGACCTCGCCGCGCTCGATCAGCCGGTGGGCCTGCCCGACGTCGTCGGCCCATCCTTCGGCCACGACGGCGGCGCGGATGGAACGGCGCAGCGGGTCGCACACATCGGTCCAGTCGATCGGCGGACCGCAGTGCACGATGGTCCGCCCGTCGAAGCCCGGCACGACCTCACTCGCCCGCGAGACCTCGACGAGGAAGGGGACGCCCTGATCAAGACGCCGGACGACCTCGGCGTTGGCCTCGTCGATCGCGGCCGCGCGATCGCCGTAGAGACTCTGCAGAGCCTTGACGGCGTCCAGGTTTCCCCCGGCGGGAATGCGCCAGTCGACGTGCTGGACCGGGCGGTCCTGATCACGGACGGAGTCGGCGAACAACGGCAGTCCGACGTTGACGACCTCGACCTGGTGGGGCAGCGACACGGTGGGCGACGCAATGGTCATCAGAGGTTTCTCCCATCTCGATCCGGTGTGCTGGTCAGGGTGCGATCCTGCGCCGCCCTCTGCCGGGCCGTGGCCAGCAAGGCCTGCTCGGCCGCTTCGAAGGCGGCCCGCCGGTGGACCACCGTCTTCTCCAGTTCGGCGATCTCCTCGGTGATCGAGGCGGTCATCGCGGCGAACGACGAAGCGGCGGCGCCCCCGACGACCCGGCGCGAGGCCACGATCTGCGCGGGGTCCAGGGCGGGCGTGAGGTCCTCTCCGGCCAGTCCCCAGGAGTGCCCGGTGTGTTCTTCGGCGGCGCGGTCGAGCATCTCCCCGGTGATGTCGATGCCGCGGACGTGGTTCCGGCTGGCTTCCCGCACCGCGTTGCCGACCACGACGTAGGCGCTGCGGTAGTCGACCCCGCAGCGCAGGACCAGATGCTCGGCGAGATCCGTGGCTTGGGTGTAGCCGCGCAGCAACTCCTCGAGCATGCGGTCGGCGTTGACATTCAGCGTGCGCACGACGCCGCTCATCAACCGGGTGACCTTCAGGCACAGATCCACGGCCCGGGGCACCTCGCCGTAGGCGAAGATGAAGTTGTCGCTGCGCGCCGAGGGGCTCTTGGTGACCGCCAGGAAGCCGGTGAGCCGGCCGACGAGGACTCCGGAGGCTCCTCGCACGATGGACAGGGAATACGGGTTGCGCTTCTGCGGCATGAGGACGCTCGACCGGCTGTAGGCGTCGTCCAGGTCGACGAAGTCGAATTCCGAGCTCGACCAGATCTCCAGGTCTTCAGCGAGCTTGCTCTGGTTCGACAACAGGCTCGCGGCGCCGGCGAGGATGTGGATCAGGCCGTCGACCTGCCACATGGCGTCCCGCGTGTGGTCGATGACGCCGTCGAAGCCGAGTGCCCGGGCGATGAAGCTCCGGTCGTCGAGCAGCCTCGTCCCGTTCACGCACCCCGCCCCGCCCGGGCTGTGGTTGATCCCGGACAGCTCCTCCAGCAGCCGGCGGGCGTCCCTGATCGCAGGATAGGTGAAGGACAGCAGGTAGTGGCCCAGGGTGGAGGGCTGCGCCTGCTGCAGATAGGTCTGATCGGGCATCAGGGTGTCGGCGTGCGCGGCCGCCTTCGTCGTGACCGCGGAAGCGAACCCCAGGGTGTCGGCCACCAGGTCGGCCAGCTGCCGCCGCAGTTGCAGCCGCAGGGCGACCCGCGCGGCTTCGCGGCGTGGCCTCCCTGCATGCAACCACCCAGCCGGGTCACCCAGTTCGCGGACGAAGTAGCGCTCGCGCGAGTTGTACGCCTCGCCGTAGGCCGGGTCGTAGGGGAAGTCCTCGACGGAGGTCGCGTGGACCTTCAGCAGCAGCGCGAGCAGTGCCCGCTCGGCGTCCTCGGGAATGATGCCCCGCCTGCCCATGTCCAGGACGTGGGCGATGTCGGCGAGGTTGAGGCCCTCGTGGAGATATGGAGCGTCGTTGTTCTCGAGGGCGAATCCCGACTCCACCAGCTCGATGGCCGGCCCTTGTTCCGGAGGGCCCCCTCGGCGTGTACGTCTGGTCATGTGTTCCTCACCTGTGTGAATGCGGCCACGGCCGGGACGAGTCCTCCGGTGTGCCAGAAGACCACGGGCCCAGGCGTTCCTGATTGCAGCAGCTCTGCGGTCACGCGGAAGGACTTCGCCGTGTACGTGGCATCCAGCACCAGGCCTTCGGTCTCCATCGCGAGCCGCGCGAAGCGCACGTCGTCGGCGGAGGGGATCCCGAAACCCGGCCCCCGGGCGTCGACCACCTCGACGTCCTCAGGACGCGGCAGCTCCCAGGACCCGTGCTGCCGCGCGCATCCCCGCGCGATGTCGAGCACGCGCGCCGTGATCTCGTCGACCGGTCTGCTGACGGATGCCCCGATCAGACGCCAGCGCTTCGCCAGTCCCGTCAGGCCCGCGAGGAGGCCGGCCTGGGTGCCTCCCGAACCCGTGGCCACGACGATCGCCTCCGGCTCCATGCCGAGCGTGTCCAGTTGCCCGGCCAGTTCCCGAGCAGCCATGGCAAAGCCCATGGCGCCCAGGGGGGTCGATCCGCCCCGTGGCAGAGGCAGCGGCCGACGCCCCTCGGCAGCGAGGTCGGAGGCCACCGCCGCTACGGCCGCGTCCACGAATTCCCGGTCCTCGCCGGTGAAGTGGAGACGAGCACCGCACGCGCGGGCCATGGCCAGGTTGGGGGACAGGACGGCCGGCGACGCGCCGGGAACGACCAGAACGCAGTCGAGCCCGGCCGTCCGCGCCGCCACCGCCGCGGCCTGGCAGAAGTTCGAACCCGGCCCCCCGCCCGTGACGAGCACGTCGCAGCCGTCGGCGCACGCGGTGCCCAGGAGGTACTCCAGCGGCCGCGCCTTGTTGCCCGCACAGGAGAATCCGATGAGGTCGTCACGCTTGACCAGCACAGGACCGCAGCCGAGCGCCTCTTCCAGGCGATGGGCCCGTACCAACGGGGTGGGCAGCACCGCGAGGGGAAAGGGGGAAGGGATCAACGCCATGTCTGCGGCTCCTGCTCACGTGCTCGGCGCCCCCTGCGTACGACGTCGTCGACCATGCGGCAGGCCGTGCCGACAGCGGAACGCCGCACCCATGTGCGGATCTCCTCTTGTGTCGCGAGTCCGCGCTCCTGCAGCGCCGCGGCGAGATCGGCGCCGGCGCCCTGCTCGCGCAGCAGGTCCTGCAGGACCGCCTGCGCCTGGTGCTTGCCGAGGCGCTCGGACAACGCCGCGAGCACCCGCTCGGACGCCAGGCGGTCGCCGTGCCGCGTCACGTTGGCCGCCATGGCGTCCGGGTCCACCTCGAGCCCGGCGAGCAGGTCGTGGGCGGTACGTACGGCACGAGCGGTGAGCAGGCAGATCTCCGGCAGGGCCACCCACTCGGCCTTCCAGCCCCGGCCGTCCCGTTCGTGCTGCTGGACCATGCCTTCCAGCAGGATCCCCGCGTTGCCCCGGGCCAGCCGGGCCAGGGTGTCGAGGTGCTCACTGTTCTCCGGGTTGCGCTTGTGCGGCATGGTGATGCTGCTGACCCCGCCGGGGGGCGCGGGCTCGCGCAACTCGCCTATTTCGGGGCGCTGCAACTCGTACACGTCGGCGCCCACGCGCGCCAGGGTTCCGCAGATCATCGCGAGCACACCGGCGAATTCCGCCAGCCGGTCCCGCGCGGTCAGCCAAGAGATGCCCGGGTCGGCAAGCCGCAGGTGCCGGCAGAACCGCCGGCGGAGTTCCTGTCCGTCCCCTTCGAAGAAGCCCAGGGCACCGACCGCGCCGCCGAGTTGGCCGACGGCCCAGCGGTCGCGTCCCTGGTGCAGGCGCTCGATGTGCCGGCGGATCTCGTCGGCCCAGCCGGCCGCCTTGAACCCGAAGGTGACCGGAGCGCCGGGCTGCCCGTGGGTGCGTCCTGCCATCACGGTGTCCCGGTGCAGGGAGGCGAGCTGGAGCAGGACCGCCTCGACCGATCGCAGGTCCTCCCAGAGGAGCGAGCCCACTTCGCGCATCACGATGCCGAACCAGGTGTCGGTCAGGTCCTGGACCGTCGCACCGAAGTACACGTGCTCACGCGCCTGTTCCGGCAGGACCTGCTGCAGGCCCCGGATGAGCCCCAGCGTCGAGTGGCTGGTCCTGCGGGTCTCCTCGGCCACGTGGTCCAGGTCGAGCAGTTCCACCCGGGCGTGCTCGGCGATGGCGTCTGCGGCGTGCCGCGGGATGATGCCCAGGTCGGCCTGGGCGCGGGCGAGTGCGACCAGGATGTCCAGCCAGGACTGGACCCGGCCGGTCTCCTCGAACAGCGCGCGCGTCTCGGGGGTGCCCCACAGATGGGCGTACATGGATGAGTCCGTCAGACGGGCGCCCACGTCGGCTCCAGATGCTCGGCCAAAGAGGACAGGGCACGCCGCACATGCTCCAGCGACGAGCCCCAGGGGACGGAGACCGTCCCTTCGCTGTGCTCGATGTCTTCTTCCTGCATGCAGCACTTCGTCAGCACCGCGGAGTCGCCGTCCGAGGCGTACAGGCCGGGGCAGAAGTCCTCGCCCGGCGGGGTGAACCCGTAGAACCACTGGTGGATCTGCCGTGAACGGGCGCACCCGAGCAGGGTCCAGTCGGCACGTTCGGGACGTTCGTCGAGGAAGTGGACTTCGGCCTCGGGTATGTCCCCTCCCGACCCCCGGCAGGGCAGCAGATAGCTTTTCGCAGGGTGCCGCCGCGCCAGCGTCTCCAGGTCGATGAGTTCCGGGACGAGTTCGATGGGGGGCAGGTCCTCGGCGGTGTCGAGGATGCGCCGGGCCTGGTCGAAGAGCTTGGCCGGCGAGGGCGGGACCACCTCGCGCACGGCGATGCGCAGGGGTTCCGGGTGGAGGATGAAATTGACGTGCTCGTACCGGCCTTGCACGACCACGGCCGGTGATCCCGCGGCATACCGGCGTGCGGCGTGTGCCAGGGCCGACGGTACGGCGACGTCGGCCTCCGGGACGTGCACGAAGGCGCACTCGGCGGGCGAGGCCAGAAGCTCCACCTCGACGATCGGGCTGAAGAGGGGGTCCTCCGATTCCTTCCTGACGCGCAGCAGCGCGGTGTCCGTGCCGGACCGCACGACGATGAACCGGGTGCGCCGGTACGCCTCGCGGCCCAGGAAGTGCCGGCGCAGGCTCTCGGCGTCGAGGCCGCCATCGACATGGGCGACCGCGACCCCTCGGTATCGCCCGGGAACGACGTTGCGGGCCGGAAGCGGTGCGAAGGTCACGCCAGCACCCCTTGGCAACCGACGCCGACAGTGTCGGCGCGCAGACCCAGCCGGAGTGTCTCCACGGACAGTGCATCGTCCAGGGTCACATTGGCCAGGTTGACGTTGGCTCCGAACCGCCTGACGAACCAGGCCTGTTGGTCCTTGCGGGGTGCCTCGAAAAACACGCGGTCGGGACTGCCCGCGGCGATGACGGCGTCCACGATGTCCTCGCGAACGTCTCCGGCACTGTCGTAGAGACCGACAGTGCCGCTCTCCCGGGCCTCCGCCACGACCCACTTCGCTCCCGCGGCCAGATCACCCGCCACCTCGGCGGCCCATTCGTCCTCGCGCAGCTGATGCGCCTCGTCCTTGGAACCGGTCTCCGCCAGCACGATGAAGCGTGATGCGGCCCGCCGGATCAGCTCGCGCTTCTCCGTCGGCGACATCGGCACCACTCCACGGGACACCTCGACGTGCGGGAAGCCCTGCCGGTGCGCCCAGTCGAGGCACTCGTCCGCCTTGCCCTGGGCCCAGGCGATCTCCAGGAGCGTTCCGCCGAGGCAGGCGCCGATGTCGTGGTCGGCGAGCAGCTTGAGCTTCTCCTTCAGCGACCGGTCGATGTAGGCGGTGCCCCAGCCGAACTTCCAGACGTCGATGTGGTCCCCCGCCTCGGCAATGAGGGATGCCGCCGCGGCCGAGGTGATGCCCTTGTCGAGGACGTGGGTCAGGCCGCTCAGCCGCGGCTTCCCGGTCCGGTACGGGAGGGAGAGGAAGGTGGGGACAGACATGTTCCGGATAGTAGACGCGTTTGCACTATCCGACAAGAATCGACATGCCCTCATCCCACGCCACGCCTGTGCCGCTCGAAAATACGATTCGATGCTGCAGCGTGGCGGTACTCATTGATCAGGCTGCCGAGGACAGGTCGTCGTTGGATCCGGTGGGCCTGGAGGTCGATGACGGTGGCCGGGGCGGGTGGTTCGGTGCTGTCTGGGGGGAGCTGCTGCCGGGACTGGTGCGGCCGGTGCCGGTTGTAGTGTCGGATGTACTCGGTCAGGACCGCTTGGGCGTGGGCCTCGTTGTAGATCAGGATCCGGTCGAGGACTTCGCGGCGTAGGATGCCCACGGCTCGCTCGCAGATCGCGTTCGCTCTCGGTGCCCGGGTGGGCTGAGAAGGACCTCCATGCCGTCGGCCTCGAAGACCACATCGAAGGCATCGGTATGTTTGCTGTCCCGGTCCCGGATGAGGAAGCGCAGTGAGTCCATGCGGCACCCCAACGCCATGGCGAGATTTCTGGCCTGCTGGACGGTCCACTGGGCGGTGGGGGTGAGCGGTGACGCCGGCGAGGTGGAGGCGCCGGGTGCCGTGCTCGATGAAGACCAGGGCGTACAGGCGCTTGAGCGACACTGTGTCGAGGTGGGGGAAGTCGGCGGCGATGATGCCGTGTGCCTGGGTGGTGAGGAACTGGCGCCAGGTTGGGCCGGAGCGCTGCGTGGCGGGGTCGATGCTCGCGGCGTGCAGGATCTGCCAGACCGTGGATGGGGCGATCGAGTAGCCCAGGCTGGCGAGTTCGCCCTGTATGCGGCGGTGGCCCCACGTACTGTTCTCCTTGGCCAGGCGCAGGACGAGTTGCTTGACGGTGGGCGTGGTGGATGGTCTGCCGGGGTGGCTTCTCGGTGCGAATATCCATTTCCGCGCAACGAGTTGCCGGTGCCAGCGCAGCAGTGTGGTGGGGGTGACTGACACTGGTACGAACCCGCAGATCAGCGCCCGAATCCCGTATTTGAGCCCCCCAGGATCCGACGGCAGCCTCAGCGCGGATTCTCCTGGGCCGGCCGTACCACCAACGCCCTTGCCGCGCTCATGGTCGGCGGCTTGACCGGCCTGCTCCGGCGCTTGCTGTGGTGCCGCTTGCGTGCGAGTCTTCGGTGCCCGCCAGAAGAGTCGCGGGCGTGAGCGGGAACACGCGCGCCAACCGACGTCGCGGGATCAGCCCGGACAGTGCCGCGAACCTGTGCCGCTCGAAAAGTCATCGCCGCAGGTGAGCGGGGTGTGGTCGGGCCGCTGGGATCATGCGTACGTGATCGTGTCTTTGCTGTACAAGGTAACCCGGAAGCTGCTGACGGTTCCATCGGTGCTCCTCCGTCGTGGGACGGCGAAGGACGCGGAACTGCTGGTGCTGCGGCACGAGAACGCGGTCCTGCGCCTGTGCCGCTCGAAAAGTCATCGCCGCAGGTGAGCGGGATGCGGTCAGTCCGATCGGATCATGTCCTCCGTGATCGTGTCCTTGCTGTACAAGGTGACCCGGAAGCTGCTGACTGTCCCATCGGTGCTCCTGCGTCGCGGGACGGCGAAGGAGGCGGAACTGCTGGTGCTGCGGCGCGAGAACGCGGTCCTGCGATCTTCCCTGTCACCCCTGGCACCTTGTTTGCCTGGCATCGCAGGTTCATCGCCGCGAAGTGGGACTACACCGCGCGCCGACGCGCGGGACGCCCACCCACGCCGGTAGCGATCAGGACGCTCGTTATGCGGCTGGCTCGGGAGAAGCCGAGGTGGGGACACCGACGGATCCAGGGGTAGTTGACCCGACTCGGACACCGGATCGCCGCCTCGACCGTCTGGGAGATCCTCAATGCGGCCGGCATCGACCTCGCGCCACGTCGCTCAGGTCCCACCTGGCGCCAGTTCCTGGCCGCGCAAGCCGAGGGCATCATCGCGGCAGACTTCTTCCACATCGACACCGCCCTCGGCAAGCGGTTGTATGCGCTGGTGTTCCTCGAGCACGGCACCCGGCGACTGCGCATCACCGGGGTCACCGCCCACCCGACCCGGGACTGGGCGGTGCAGCAGGCGCGGAATCTCACCTCCGACCTGGGCATACGCATGGAGTCCCTGCGCTTCTTGTTACGCGACCGCGATGGCAAGTACGGCGAGGCCTTCGACGCTGTCTTCCAGTCCGAGGAGATGGAGATCCTCAACAGTGCGCCACAGGCTCCCCGCATGAACGCGCACTGCGAACGCATCATCGGCAGTATCCGACGCGAAGCCCTCGACCACGTTCTCATCATGGACGACGCCCATGCCCGCCGCGTCCTCGCGGTCTACGAGCGGCACTACAACGAACACCGACCCCACCAGGCCCGCAACCAGCGACCACCCGACGCTCACAAACAACCCGCCGCGGCGCATGACCTCCACACCCACAGAGTCGAGCGCACCCGGATCCTCGGCGGCCTCATCAATGAGTTGAACCGCCCCGGGTTCGGTAGAGATCTCAGATTGTGGTTGTGACCTGGGGTTTCGTGGTTTCCATGTAGTGGTTGGCCTCGTACTCGACGGGCGGAACGTGGCCTATCTCACCATGGAGGCGCCGGTGGTTGTACCAGTCGATCCACTCGGCGGTGGCCAACTCCACCTGGGAGAGCGACTTCCAGGGACGCTGGGGCTTGATCAACTCGGTTTTGTACAGGCAATGCCGCGGAGTTAACGACTCCTCGACCAGGTCAAGTTGATCAGTCTGGCTGCATGCGGAACGGGACCCCTGCTACAGAAGTGAAGCCGACCAAGGTCTTCAAACTGAGTGGAGGTCCCGTTGCCGGGCCAGTCTGCCATCACGACGTTCACGCGCACTATCATGGTGTCGTCCGGAGTCTTCTCACCAGGGCATCTTGGAGAGCTGACGCAGTACCTACCCTTCGAGTTGGTTGACGACGTACTGGACCGGACACGGACCGTGCAGCGCAGACTGCGTCGGCTCCCCTCTCGCGTCGGGGTCTACTTTGTCCTGGCCATGTGCCTGTTCCCCGGTGCGGGATATCTGCGCGTCTGGGACAAGCTGGTCTGCGGCATTCGAGCCTTAGGGCCGTGGACGCCTTCGGAGAAGGCCCTGCGGGAGGTCCGTCGCCGACTGGGGCCTGCCCCGTTCAAGAAACTGTTCGAAGTGGTAGCTGGGCCGCTGGCTCAGCCGTCCACTCCGGGGGTGTGTTACCGGCACTGGCGCACAGTCGCCTTCGACGGGTGCAGTTCCTTCCAGGCGCCGGACACTCCGGGGAATCTCGGCGTGCTGGGCAAGACCCGGCGGCACCGCGGCGGCCTCGAGGGCTACCCCCACGTCCGCTTGATGGCCTTGTGCGAGACCGGCACTCGCGGCCTACTGGGCGCCGTGTTCGGCCCGACGAGCGAGGGGGAACCCGACTATGCCCGCCGGCTCCTGTCCCGGCTGGACGACTCCATGCTCTTGCTGGCCGACCGCGGCTTCTCGGGGGACGAGTTCCTGAACGAGGTCGCTGACACCGGTGCTCAACTGCTGGTCCGGGCGACGCTTCGCCGCAGGCCAGCCGTCATCGCAGTACTGCCGGACGGCTCATACCTCACCCGACTGCGAGGCCGCACCTTCCGGGTCATCGAGGCTGACGTCACGGCCGTGTGCACCGACGGGACTCGAATCGGCGACCGCTATCGCCTGATCACTACGCTTCTGGACCACCGCAGTGATCCCGCTGACCGTCTCATCGCTCTGTATCACGAGCGGTGGGAGGTCGAAGTCTCCTTCCTCGCGCTGAAGGACACCTTGTTCGCCGGCCACGTCCTGCGCTCCGCTGACCACTCCGGCCTGGAACAAGAGCTCTGGGCTCTGCTGACGCTCTACCAAATCCTGTGCAGGAGCATGGTCGACGCGGTGGAGTCCCGCCCTGGCACCGACCCCGACCGAGCGAGCTTCACCGTAGCCCGCCACGCGGCCGCCGAACAGTTGATGTCGGCGCAAGGGATTCTCGGTCCGGCGGACGACATCGGAGAGATCGGCAGGTCGGTTCTTGCCGCACTCCATCCCACCCGTCGCCCCCGCACGAGCGCCCGCAAGGTCAAGTGCCCAATGTCGCAGTACAACGGCTCCCCATCCGAGAACCGGCCGAGGACAAGCCAGAGGATCGCCACCGTCGGCGTCACCGTTCTCTCCCATCCAGCCAACCCGGAAGAGTCTGCCGCCCGTGATCGAGAACCTGGCTTCCGCGAACTCACCCTGCGTCTCCTGCGGACCGAATCCGACCGGGCCTGGCGCACCGTGGAGATCAGCCGGGCGCTGGGCATCACTGTGACGTCGAGGTACCGCAGCCTGTGCACGCAGATCAACCGGTGGGCTGAGGAGGCCATGCTGATCAGAGAGAGCAGGGGAAAGTACCGACTCGCCCCGGAATGGCTCGGCTCCGTAAACTAACGGAGATCAACTTGACCTGGTCGAGGAGTCGTTAACTCCGCGGCATTGTTTGTACAGGCCGATCGTCGATTCCATCAGGGCGTTGTCATACGCATCTCCGACTGATCCGGCGGATTCAATCGGTCGTCGCAACACCTCCATGGTGGAGGAGCGTGTTGTGGCGCAAGGAAGAGCGCGTGCGGCGATTCAGGCCGGTCGTCCGC
>NZ_JBEXFG010000059.1:0-34750 GCF_040606675.1 Streptomyces sp. NPDC005393
TCGGCGGCCAGCCGTACGGAGACATTGCCGCCCCAGGAGTGACCGGCGACCACCACCCGGGGCAGCCCGACGGCGGCGACGGCCGCCACCAGATCTGCGACCGCGGTCGGGGTGTCATAGCCCTCCGCCGGCGTATCGGAGTCACGGGCGCGGGGTGCGGCATGGGGTCGGTGGTGGCGGGCACGGCGTGCGCAGCCGGGCCGGTGGTGGCGGGCACGGCGTGTGCTGCCGGGCCGGTGGCGGTGGGTACGGCGCGTGGTGCGGGGCCGGTAGCGGTGGGTACGGCGCCCGGTACCGGGTCGGTGGTGGCGGGCGCGGCCTGTGCTGCCGGGTCGGTGGTGGGTACGGCGAACGGTCTGGTGGCGCGTACGGCGCCCGGTACAGGGCCGGTGGCGCGCGCCGAGCGCGCTGCGGGGTCGGTGACGCCCGGTACGGGGCCGGTGGTGTGCACCGGGCGTGGTGTGGGGCCGGGGGTGGCCGGGCGCCGGGGGTCCCGCCGTCCTGGCGGGCCGCTGCGCCCCGCCGCGCCGCTCCGTCTCCGTACGCTCTCGGCCGCGCCGGCTCGGTCCGTCGGCCGGATCCCCTCACCCATCCGCGTCGCCCCCACTCTCTGTGGCCCGGTCGAATACCGGGCAGTAGCTTGCGTCCGGAAGTCTTCTACCGATCCCTTTCCGCCCTCCGCAACGACCGTCGCCCCGTGCCCGCGGCCCCGCCGGGCTTCACCTATCCGTGGTACGCGCCGCCCCGTGGTCTCCCCGCCGCCCGCCCGCCCGGCCGGCCGCCCCGCCCCGCGTGGGCGGGGCGGGGCGGCCGCGGGGCACTCCGAAGGGGGACCACCGGCCCCGTCCACGGGAAGGGCGCTGGAGGGGGTGGGCAGGGGGTGGGCAAACGTATGCTGGTGGCCTATTGGTCTCTCATGAAAGCGGCAGCCATGCGCGTCTACGTCCCCTTGACTCTCTCCGCTCTCGCCGAGGCGTACAAGGCGGGCGAGCTGGGACCGGCGCCGTTGACCGCCTATGCCGTCACCCCCGCGCTCCGCGAGTGGTACGTGTCCGATGACATCGAGGAGCTGGAGTACGCCGCGCTGAGCCGTGCCGCGCAGGCGTCGCTGCGGTCGCTCGCCGTCGACCGGCAGGCGCCCCGGCGGCGCGTCGTGGTGGCGGTGGATGTGCCCGACGGGCAGGCGGTGGCCGATCCGGACCGCGGGCTCGACCAGTCGGCGCTGGGGGAGGTGCGGATCGCGGCGGCGGTGCCGCTGGAGAAGGCCGCCGCCGTGCATATGGACGGCGGCGACGCCGAGCGGGACGTCGCGGCGGCGGCCGAGGCGCTGGGGGCGGCGGATCTGGGTGACGACGACGCGCAGTTCACGGTGGACGGCGCCGAGGACCATGAGCTGCTCTGGTACGACCGGCAGGAAATTCCCCACCTCATCGGGTGACCTCTGGGTACCGTCGAGGGATGGGGAAGAAGCACGTGACGCACATCGTCTGGGACTGGAACGGCACCCTCTTTCACGACATCGACGCCGTGATCTCGGCGACGAACGCCTCGTTCGCGGAGATCGGCCTGCCGCCCGTCACCCTGGAGCGCTACCGCGATCTCTACTGCGTCCCGGTGCCGCTCTTCTACGAGCGGTTGATGGGGCGGCTGCCCACCGACGACGAGTGGGAGGTCATGGACGAGGCGTTCCACCGTCACTACTGGGCGCTGGCCGAGGGCGCCGGGCTGGCGCTCGGCGCCCGGCAGCTGCTCACCGAGTGGCAGGAGGCCGGTCTCACCCAGTCACTGTGCTCCCTCGCGCCGCATGAGTATCTGGTACCGCTGGTCCGTACGCATGGCATCGAGAGTCACTTCATCCGGGTGGATGGCCGTATCGGCCAGAGCAACACGGGAAAGGCCGAGCAGATGGTGCGCCATATCGCCGCGCTGGAGGGCGTGCCGCCGCACCGGATCGTGGTGATCGGGGATGCGCTGGACGACGCGGTGGCGGCCGAGCATGTGGGGGCCCGCGCGGTGCTCTACACGGGCGGCTCGCACAGCCGGGCCAGCCTGCTGGCGGCCGGGGTGCCCGTGGCGGACACCCTCGCGGAGGCCGTCCGGGAGGCCGAGGCGCTGGCGGACGGCCGAGTGGACGGCTGAGGCACGAGTGGACGGCCGAGGCGCTGGCGGACGGCCGAGTGGACGGCTGAGGCGCTGGACGGCCGAGTGGACGGCCGAGCGGACGGCTGAGGCGCCGGCGGCCGAGTGGACGGCTGAGGCGCCGGCGGCCGAGTGGACGGCTGAGGCGCCGGCGGACGGCCGAGTGGACGGCTGACGGCTCAGCGGGCGCTCAGATCACCGGCGCCTTCGCCCGCAGCACCGACAGGAACTCCCGCATCCACGCCGGATGGTCCGGCCACGCCCGCGACGACACCAGCGTGCCGTCCACCACGACCTCCGCGTCCTGGTACTCCGCCCCCGCCGCCTGCATATCCAGCTCCAGCGCCGGATACGCGGTGACCCGCCGTCCGCGCAGGACGCCCACGGCCGCCGTCAGCATCGGGCCGTGGCAGATCTGGGCCACCGGCTTGTCCGCGTCGAAGAACGCCTTGCAGATCTTGCGCAGCTCGGGATCGTTGCGCAGATACTCCGGGGCCCGCCCGCCCGGGATCACCAGGGCGGCGTACCGGCCCGGATCGACCTCGGAGAAGGCCAGATCGGCGGGGAAGCTGTAGCCCGGCTTCTCGGTGTACGTGTCGAAGCCGTCCTCGAAGTCATGGACCACGAAGCGCAGCTTCTTGACGGTCGGGGCCGCGATGTGCACCTCGTACCCCTCCTCGCGCAGCCGCTGGTAGGGGTAGAGCACCTCCAGCGACTCGGCCGCGTCACCGGTCACCAGCAGGATCTTCGCAGCCATGCCGCCCACCTCCACGTTTCCACGCGTATCACCGACCAGATCACGGTGCATCGGCGCCGCCGCTTTGCCAAGAGGGCGGGTCCGGTGCGCCGGGAGCGCGGCAAGAGCGCCCCGAGTGTGCGGCCAGAGCCCGCGCGCCCCTCCCGTTGCTGTCCATTTCGTCAAACTTCCCCCCCTGGTTTTGTACACGGATGGCTCATGACGCCCCCCTGGGGAGGAGCGATAGCCTTACTGCGTGATCAGCGCGATAGTCCGGGAGGGCAATGAGGCCCTCGCTCCGCGCCCGGGGCGTTTCAGCCACCGGGCCCGAGCCGCCGCTGACCCTGGCCGTGTGGGTTCTTGGTCACTTACGGCCGAGTACGCCCCGGCTATCCCCCGATCCGGCATACCGTCGTCTGAGACCGGATTTCCCGCGTCGCGGCGTCATGCCACCGCCATCGATGTCACGCAACGGCGCGCGACAGGAGCCAGAGGACATGCAGACCAAGCTGGACGAAGCCAAGGCCGAGCTGCTCGCACGGGCCGCCCGGGTCGCTGAGAACAGCCCGGCCGGGGGGCAAACACCGGTTCAGGGCCTAGGACCGGAGACCCTGACCGCATACCTCCAGCACTACTACCTGCACACGCCCCCGGAGGATCTCGCCGACCGCGACCCGGTCGACGTCTTCGGCGCGGCGCTCTCCCACTACCGGCTCGCCGAGGTGCGGCCGCAGGGCACGGCGAACGTACGGGTGCACACCCCGACCGTCGAGGAGCACGGCTGGACGTGCAGCCACTCCGTCGTCGAGGTGGTCACCGACGACATGCCCTTCCTGGTCGACTCGGTCACCAATGAGCTCACCCGCCAGGGTCGCGGCATCCATGTCGTGATCCACCCGCAGGTGATCGTCCGCCGTGACATCACCGGCAAGCTGATCGAGCTGCTGGACGAGTCCTGGGACCGCAAGCCGGGGCAGAAGCTTCCGCACGACGCCGTCGTCGAGTCCTGGATCCATGTCGAGACCGACCGCGAGACCGACCGCGGCGATCTGAAGCAGATCACCGCCGATCTGCTGCGTGTCCTGTCCGACGTCCGCGAGGCGGTCGAGGACTGGGAGAAGATGCGCGAGTCCGCGCTGCGCCTCGCCGAGGCGCTGCCGGAGGAGCCCAAGGCCGCCGAGGTGCGCGAGCAGGAGGTCGAGGAGGCCCGTGAGCTGCTGCGCTGGCTCGCGGACGACCACTTCACCTTCATCGGCTACCGCGAGTACGAGCTGACGCAGGCGCCCACCGAGGCCGGTGGCCAGGAGGATGTGCTGAGCGCCGTGCCCGGCACGGGCCTGGGCATCCTCCGCTCCGACCCGCACCACAAGGACACCACCGGCGAGAGCGCCCACGCGGGCCCCGCGGCCCCGGTGTCGCCGTCCTTCAACCGGCTTCCGGCCGATGCCCGCGCCAAGGCCCGTGAGCGCAAGCTGCTGGTCCTCACCAAGGCCAACAGCCGCGCCACCGTCCACCGCCCGTCGTACCTCGACTACATCGGCGTGAAGAAGTTCGACGCCGAGGGCAATGTGATCGGCGAGCGCCGCTTCCTGGGCCTGTTCTCGTCCGCCGCGTACACCGAGTCCGTGCGCCGGGTCCCGGTCATCCGCCGCAAGGTCGAGGAGGTCCTCGCGGGCGCGGGCTTCGGGCCCAACAGCCATGACGGCCGGGATCTGCTGCAGATCCTGGAGACCTATCCGCGTGACGAGCTGTTCCAGACCCCGGTCGATCAGCTCCGCTCCATCGTGACCAGCGTCCTCTACCTCCAGGAGCGCCGCCGGCTGCGGCTGTTCCTGCGCCAGGACGAGTACGGGCGCTACTACTCCGCGCTGGTCTACCTCCCGCGCGACCGCTTCACCACCGATGTGCGGCTGCGGCTGACGGACATTCTGCTGGAGGAGCTGAGCGGCCGGCCGCCGGTCGACTTCACCGCCCTGCACACCGAATCGGTACTCTCCCGGCTGCATTTCGTGGTCCGCGTCCAGCCCGGTACCGAGCTGCCCGACCTCACCGACGCCGATGTCGAGCGCATTGAGAACCGGCTGATCGAGGCCGCCCGCTCGTGGGCCGACGGCTTCGCCGAGGCGCTGGTCTCCGAGGTCGGCGAGGAGCGCGCCGCCGAGCTGCTCCGCCGCTATCAGCACGCCTTCCCCGAGGGGTACAAGGCGGACCACTCGCCGCGCGGCGCCGTCGCCGACCTCCAGCATCTGGAGCGGCTGAAGGAGAGCGAGCAGGACTTCGCGCTCAGCCTCTACGAGCCGGTCGGCGCGGCCCATGCCGAGCGCCGCTTCAAGATCTACCGGGCCGGGGCCCAGGTCTCGCTGTCCGCCGTGCTGCCGGTGCTCAACACCCTCGGCGTCGAGGTGGTCGACGAGCGCCCGTACGAGCTGCGCTGCTCGGACAGGAGCACCGCCTGGATCTATGACTTCGGGCTGCGCCTGCCCCTGCGCGAGGGCGAAACCCTCGCCGACGACGCCCGCGAGCGCTTCCAGCACGCGTTCGCCGCGGTGTGGACCGGCCAGGCCGAGAGCGACAACTTCAACCAGCTGGTGCTGGGCGCGGGCCTGGACTGGCGGCAGGCGATGGTGCTGCGTGCCTACGCGAAGTATCTGCGGCAGGCCGGTTCGACCTTCAGCCAGTCGTACATGGAGGACACCCTCCGTAACAATGTCCACACCACGCGGCTGCTGGTCTCCCTGTTCGAGGCGCGGATGTCGCCCGAGCGGCAGCGGGCCGGCACCGAGCTGACCGACGCCCTGATGGAGGAGCTGGACGCGGCGCTGGACCAGGTGGCCTCGCTCGACGAGGACCGCATCCTGCGCTCCTTCCTCACCCTCATCAAGGCGACGCTGCGCACCAACCACTTCCAGAAGAACGGCGACGGCCGGCCGCACGACTATCTGTCGATCAAGCTGGACCCGCAGGCCGTCCCCGATCTGCCCGCGCCCCGTCCGGCGTATGAGATCTGGGTCTACTCGCCGCGCGTCGAGGGCGTCCATCTGCGGTTCGGCAAGGTCGCGCGCGGGGGCCTGCGCTGGTCCGACCGGCGTGAGGACTTCCGCACCGAGATCCTGGGCCTGGTCAAGGCCCAGATGGTGAAGAACACGGTCATCGTGCCGGTCGGCGCCAAGGGCGGCTTCGTCGGCAAGCGGCTGCCGGATCCGTCCGTCGACCGCGACGCCTGGATGGCCGAGGGCATCGCCTGCTACAAGACCTTCATCTCCGGGCTCCTCGACATCACCGACAACATGGTCGCCGGCCAGGTCGAGCCCCCCAAGGACGTGGTCCGCCACGACGGGGACGACAACTACCTCGTCGTCGCCGCCGACAAGGGCACCGCGACCTTCTCGGACATCGCCAACGATGTCGCCCAGGCGTACGGCTTCTGGCTCGGCGACGCCTTCGCCTCCGGCGGCTCGGCCGGCTACGACCACAAGGGCATGGGCATCACCGCCCGCGGCGCCTGGGAGTCGGTCAAGCGGCACTTCCGCGAGCTCGGCCACGACACCCAGACCGAGGACTTCACGGTCGTCGGTGTCGGCGACATGTCCGGCGACGTCTTCGGCAACGGCATGCTGCTCAGCGAGCACATCCGGCTGGTCGCCGCCTTCGACCACCGCCATATCTTCATCGACCCGAACCCGGACGCCGCCACCTCCTACGCCGAGCGCCGCCGGCTGTTCGAGCTGCCGCGCTCCTCCTGGGCGGACTACAACCCGGAGCTGATCTCGGCGGGCGGTGGCATCCACCCCCGTACGGCCAAGGCCATCCCGATCACCCCGCAGGTGCGGGCCGCCCTCGGCATCGAGACCCGGGTCGCCAAGATGACCCCGGCCGATCTGATGAAGGCCATCCTCAAGGCGCCGGTCGATCTGCTGTGGAACGGCGGCATCGGTACGTACGTCAAGGCGTCCACCGAGTCGAACGCCGACGTCGGCGACAAGGCCAACGACGCGATCCGGGTGGACGGCCAGGATCTGCGGGTCAAGGTCGTCGGCGAGGGCGGCAACCTGGGCCTGACCCAGCTGGGCCGCATCGAGTTCGCCACCAACGGCGGCAAGATCAACACCGACGCGATCGACAACAGCGCCGGCGTGGACACCTCCGACCACGAGGTGAACATCAAGATCCTGCTCAACGCGCTGGTCACCGAGGGCGATCTCACGCTCAAGCAGCGGAACAAGCTGCTCGCCGAGATGACCGACGAGGTCGGCGCGCTGGTGCTGCGCAACAACTACGCGCAGAACGTGGCCCTGGCCAACTCCGCCGCCCAGGCCCCCAGCCTGCTCCACGCCCACCAGCGGCTGATGCGCCGCCTGACGCGGGAGGGGCGCCTGGACCGGGCGCTGGAGTTCCTGCCCACCGACCGGCAGATCCGTGAGCGGCTGTCCGCCGGGCGCGGTATGACCCAGCCGGAACTGGCCGTCCTGCTCGCCTACGTGAAGATCACGGTGGCCGAGGAGCTGATCAGCACCGGGCTCCCGGACGACCCGTATCTGCAGCGGCTGCTGCACGCGTACTTCCCGCAGGCGCTGCGCCAGACCTTCCCCGAGCACATCGACGGCCATGCGCTGCGCCGCGAGATCATCACCACGGTGCTGGTCAACGACACCGTCAACACCGCCGGTACGACCTTCCTGCACCGCATGCGGGAGGAGACCGGGGCCTCCACCGAAGAGGTCGTACGCGCCCAGACGGCGGCCCGCGCGATCTTCGAGCTGGGCGAGATCTGGGACGAGGTCGAGGCGCTGGACACGGTCGTCGCGGCCGACATCCAGACCCGGATGCGGCTGCACTCACGGCGGCTCGTCGAGCGCGGCACCCGCTGGCTGCTCAACAACCGCCCGCAGCCGCTGGAGCTCGCCGAGACCATCGACTTCTTCAGCGAGCGGGTCGCGGCGGTCCGGGCCCAGCTGCCCAAACTGCTGCGCGGCTCCGACGTCGAGTGGTACCAGCGGATCCATGACGAGCTGACCGCCGCCGGAGTCCCGGAGGACCTGGCCACGCCGGTGGCGGGCTTCTCCTCGACGTTCCCGACGCTGGACATCGTCGCCATCGCGGACCGCACCGGCAAGGACCCGCTGGCGGTCGCCGAGGTCTACTACGACCTGGCCGACCGGCTGCGGATCAGCCAGCTGATGGACCGGATCATCGAGCTGCCGCGCGCCGACCGGTGGCAGTCCATGGCCCGCGTCTCCATCCGCGAGGACCTGTACGCGGCCCACGCCGCCCTGACCGCCGATGTCCTGTCGGTGGGCAACGGCGGCTCGACGCCCGAGCAGCGCTTCAAGGCGTGGGAGCAGAAGAACGCCGCGCTCCTCCAGCGGGCGCGCACGACGCTGGACGAGATCCAGTCGTCGGAGACGTTCGACCTGGCCAATCTGTCGGTCGCGATGCGGACGATGCGGACGATGCTGCGCACGCACAGCTGACGGGCGGCGACCTCGCGGGGCGGTTCACGGCCGATGGCCGGGGACCGCCCCCGCGGCGTTCGGCCGGGGTGGCGGGGGCGTCACCCGAACGGCCGTGGTGCCCTGCCCCCGCACCACCCCCGCACAGGCTGCGGAACTGAGCGCTCCGCCGCCCCTTGTCCCTCCCCCTCGGGGGAGAATTCGGGCATATGGGCATATGGTGCGTTCATGCCTCGATTCAGCATCGTTGTCGCCGCCTACCGCGTGCAGGGATATCTGAGTGCCTGCCTGGACTCCGTGTTGACCCAGTCGTTCCGTGACGTCGAGGTGGTCGCGGTCGACGACTGCTCGCCGGACCACTGCGGCGCGATCATCGACGCGCACGCGGCGCGTGACAGCCGGGTCGTCCCGGTGCACCAGCAGGTCAACTCCGGTCCTGGTCACGCCCGTAACGCCGGAGTCGACCGGGCCATCGGTGACTATGTGCTCTTCCTGGACGGTGACGACACCCTTGCGCCCGGCACCCTCCAGGGGCTCGCCGACCGGCTCGCCCTCACCGAGGATCCGGACATCCTGTACTTCAACCACGTACGCACCTACTGGTCGGAGCGCAGGGAACCCAGCCTCTTCGGAGGTCTGCTGGCATCGGCGGGTACCGATGTCTTCTCCATCCTGGAACGCCCCGAATTCCTGCGGATCTTCGCGATGTCGTCCAACCGCGTCTACCACCGCGCCTTCTACACCCGTCATGGCTTCTCGTTCAGTGCGGGGATCTACGAGGACGCCCTGCTCTCGTACAAGACGATGCTGACGGCGCGGCGAATAGCCTGCGTGGATCTGGTCGGCCTCGAGTACCGGCAGCGGCGCGTCGGCGCCAGTACGGGAAGTCCCGGCGAGAAGCACTTCGCCATCTTCCAGCAATACACCCGCCTCTTCGACTTCCTCGACAGCAGGCCGCATCTCGAACCCTTGCGCCCCTTGCTCTTCGAACGGGCCGTCTCTCATTTCCTGTTCTGCCTGGACCGCCCCTCCCGGGTGGCGGCAGCGGACCGGCCCCGCTTCTTCGGCCATGCCGCCGAGTGGTATCGCACCCATGTCCAGGAGGGATTCACCCCGCCGGTCGAAAGCCGGTGGCGCTTCGCGGCACTGGCACGCGGTTCCTTCCTCCGTTACCGGGAGCACGAACTGTCCGTGCGGGGGGCGGCCGGAGCGCGCAAGCTCAGGCGGATCGTTCGGCCACGCCTGGCCGTACGGGCCAAACGGAACCTGTACCGGCTTCACCGGCGGCGGCCGGTGGACCCGAACCTGGCTGTCTACTCCGCGTACTGGGGCCGCGGGGTGCTGTGCAATCCGGCGGCGATCTACTACAAGGCCCTGGAGTTGGCGCCGCACATCCACGGGGTGTGGATGGTGAAGAAGTCGGAGATCGAGTCGCTCCCGGAAGGCGTCGACCATGTCGTCACGGGCACGCGGGACTTCTACCGGACCGTGGCCCGCGCCAAGTACTTCATCAACAACGTCAACTTCCCCAATGACGTGGTGAAGCGGCCCGGCACGGTGCACCTGCAGACCTTCCACGGAACGCCGCTCAAGTGCATGGGGCTGGACCAGCAGCGCTATCCCGCCGCGGCGGCGGGGATGAGCTTCGGCAATCTCCTCAGGCGCATCGACCGCTGGGACTTCGCCCTCTCCTCCAACCAGCACTCCAGCGAGGTGTGGGAGCGGGTCTACCCGGCCGCGTATCAGCTGCTGGAATACGGATATCCGCGCAACGACGTGTTCTTCTCGGCATCCGATGAGGACATCCGGCAGATACGCGCGGCGCTGGAGATCCCGGCAGGGCACACCACCGTCCTCTACACGCCCACCCTCCGCGACTATCAGAAGGGCTTCACGCCCCGCCTGGATCTGGAACGGCTGAGCCGCGCCCTGGGCCCGGAGACGACGCTCCTCGTGCGGGCTCACTACTCGTACCGACCGCAGGCCGACCTGGCCCGGCTCCACGAGGCGGGGCTGGCGATCGACGTGTCGCGCCACCCGTCGGTGGAGGAGCTCTGCCTGGCAGCCGACGCGCTGATCACCGACTACTCCTCGGTGATGTTCGACTACGCCATCCTGGACCGCCCCATCGTGATCTACGCGGACGACTGGGACATCTACCGGTCCACCCGCGGCGTGTACTTCGACCTGCTCTCGGGGCGCCCCGGTGAGACTCCGGGGGCCGTCGCCCGCACCGAGCGGGAGCTGGCCGCCGTCTTCCGCGAAGGCCGCTGGTGCGACGCGGACGCGACCGCGCTGCGCGCCGCTTTCCGGGAACGCTTCTGCCGGTTCGACGACGGCCACGCGGCCGAGCGGGTGGTACGGACCCTCATGCTGGACCATGACGCCACGGCGCAGCCGCTGCCGCCCGCGGCCCAGCCGCTGACCGAGAGCCGTACGGCGCAGCCGCGGCAGGTCGGCGGAAGCGGAGCGGTGATCGCAGGGCGCGGCGGCGCCGTGCCACCGCACACCGTGCAGCCCAACCGCGCCTTCCCCGATCGCGACTGATCCTGTCCGTCGGCCATCGAGTCCGGAGTCCGGAGCCCGCCATGCCCGCTGTGTCCTCTCTCCGCGTCAGTGTCATCATTCCCGCCTACAACGCCATGCCGGAGCTGACCCGAGCCGTCACCTCCGCGATGGACCAGACACTGGGCCCGGACCGGATAGAGATCATCGCGGTGAACGACGGCTCGACCGACGGCACCGGTGAGGAGCTGGAGCGGCTCGCCCGCGGATGCCCCGCGCTCCACGTCATCCATCAGGAGAACTCCGGCGGCGCGGGCGGCCCGCGCAACACCGGTCTGGACCACGCGCGGGGCGACTTCGTCTTCTTCCTCGACTCCGACGACTATCTGGGGCCGGACGCGCTGCGCCGCATGGTCGCCATGGCCGACGAGAACGGCACCGACATCGTCCTCGGCAGGATCGCCTCCGTGGGCGGACGCGCCGTACCCAGGGCCGTCTTCCAGTACGACCAGCCCCGCACCGACATCTTCTCCTCCCACGCCTATCTGACCCTGGGGCCGTGGAAGCTGTTCCGGCGCTCCCTCATCGAACGGCTGCACCTGCGCTTTCCGCCGTACCGCAACTGCGAGGACAAGCCGTTCACCGCGGCCGCCTACCTCAACGCCTCCGGTATCTCCGTGGTCGCCGACTACGACTGCTACTACGTCCGCTACCGCGAGAACCGCAGCAACCTCACCCTCACCGCCTCCGATCTCATCCACCGTATGGACGGCATCCGCCTGTGCTTCGAGACCGTCGCCCGCTATCTCGAACCGGGCCCGCGCCGGGACCAGATCATGCGCCGCCACGTCGAGTGGGAGCTGTGCGGTCCGCTGCGCGGGCTGCTGCCCCGCGAGAGCGAGCAGGACGCGCGCGAGCGCTTCTTCCCCGAGTTCCGGCACTGGGCGCGGACCTGGGTGACCGACGCCATTTTCGAGCGGATCGACGCGCCCGACCGGCTCCTGATCCACCTGCTGCGCGCCGACCGCTTCGAGGACGTGCTGACCGTCGCGCGGAACGCCAAGCGGGACGCGCGGCGCGGCCATCGCGTCGACAAGGGGCGCGTCTACTGGCTCCACCCGTTCTTCCGTGACCATGCCGCCGACGTCCCCGACGCGTGTTTCGACATCACCGACCGGCTGCCGGTCCACCACCACCTCGATATGGCGCAATGGCACGACGGAGTGCTAAGGCTGACCGGCCACGCCTACATCGAGCACGTCGACACCCTCGACCCGGGCACCGAGATCGTCCTGCGCCGGTACCAGTCCGACCGCCCAGAGGTCCGCGTGCCCACCACACCGCGCCCCGCCGCTCACCCGCTGCCCGGGGAGGGGCGCCACGAGATGTCGGGCTTCACCGCCGAGATCGACCCGGCCACCGCCGACGGCGGGGCTCCCCTGGAACGCGGCCTGTGGAACATCCACCTGGACGTCCGGACTCAGGGCGTCAGCCGTACCGTGCGGTTCGGCAACAGCCGCGAGGACGGTGAGGCCACCCATCCGACGCGGCGCAGTGTCACCACGCGGCAGGCCGGGCCCCTGGTGGTGGTGCCGTACTACACCCCGTACAGCAACCTCTCGCTCGACGTCGGCCAGGTCGCCCACCCCCTCGACGCCCCGTGCCAGGTGACCCGGACCGCCTGGCACGCCGTCAGAAAGAGCACCCTGATCGTGGGCGGACGGCTGATCGGCGAGGCCGCGCGGGACGGCGGGAGGCTGCGGCTGCGCGCCGAGAGCGGAGCGGGCGCGGTGCGTGAGGTACCGGTGCGGTACGAGGCGGGCGACTCCGACGCCTTCACCGCCCGTCTTCCGGTCAGAAGGCTGAGCGAGGGCCGTTGGACGCTGACGCTGATCATGGAAGGCCCCGGAGGCGATGGTGCCGTGCCGTGCCGCACCGCGCTTGTGCCTCACTTCGGTCAGCTGGCCGGGACCCGCTGGTTCCGCTTCGGCCGCCCGTACTACGCCAAGCCGCTGGCCTGGGGCCCGGCCGTGGCACTCGGCCTGGAGGTGGCTCCGCTCAAGGTCGTCATGGGCGTACGACGGCGTCTGCGGCGCGGCCGGGGCAGGGCCGGCGGGTGACCGATCAGCGGCGGGTGACCGGTCAGCGTCGCAGACGGTTGCGTACGGCCGCGACCAGCCGCACCGGGGCCACCCGCAGCTCCAGGGTCGCCTCGCCGCGCCCGATGAGCGGCTTGGCGTAGTACGGGCGGCCGAAGCGCAGCCAGCGAGCGCCGGGCAGCCGGGCGGGTGGCGGCACGGGGGCGGCGGGCGGCCGGCCGTCGCCGCTGCCGCCGGGCCCCACGAGGGTCAGCGTTACCGTCCACCGGCCGCGGCTCAGGTCGCGCACCGGCAGCCGGGCGGTGAAGGCGCCCGCCGGGTGGCCCGCGGCGAACCGTACCGGGTGGTCGGACACCCGGCCGTCGGTGTGCTCGGCGCGCAGCCGCAGCACCCGGCCCCGCGGCGGGGTGCCGGGGGGCAGCAGCCGCCCGGCGACGACCAGGGTGCCCTTGTCCGACGGGTGCCACACGGCCTCGGTCACCTCGCAGGGCGCTCGCCGCGGGGCGGGGCCGATGTCGAGGGAGAGGTCGCGGTACGGGGTGGTGAAGTACGGCGTGACGCGGGCGCGCAGACCGGGCCCGGCGGTCACGACCCGGCGCGCGGTGCCGATGTCCAGGCCGTCGTCGTGGCGGTGCCCGAACCGTACGGTGCGGCTGACGCCCTGCGCGCGTACATCGAGGAAGACGTCCCAGACGCCGGGGCGCGGCGGTGCGCCGTCGTCGGCGGTGGCGATGTCGATGTCCGCCTCGAACCCCCCGCTCTCCGGGACCCCGTCGTCGACGGGGGTGACCGGCATCCGCAGCTCGTCCCTCGCCTCACGCCTGCGCAGCACCAGTTCGGTGCGGTCCTCGGGGCCGGGGTCGAGTCCTTCGATGGCCGCCCGGCCGCGCACCCGCAGGGTGGAGCCGCCGTGCCAGCCGGCGCCGGCGAGGCGGTGGTGGACCGGCAGCCGGTCGGTGACGTCGAAGCAGGCGTCGTGGACGTCGGCGGCGGGGTCGCGGAAGAACGGGTGGAGCCAGTAGACGCGGCCCTTGTCGACGAGGTGTCCGCGGTCGGCGTCCTCCTTGGCGTTGCGTACGACGGACATCAGATCGTCGAAGCGGTCGGCGCGCAGGAGGTAGATCATCACCCGCTCCGGCGCGGTGAGGGCGTGGAAGAGCGCGTCCGAGCAGTGGGCGAGCGCCCATCCGCGCAGCTCGGGGAAGAACCGCTCACGGGCGTCGGCCTCGCTCTCACGAGGCAGTGCGCGCAGGGCGCCGCACAGCTCCCCCTGGATGTGGCGCCGCATGATCTGGTCGCGGCGCGGGCCGGGCCGGGTGTAGCGGGCCGCTGCCTCGAACAGCAGCCGCATGGCGTCGATGCGGTCGGTGAGACCGGCGGCGGTGCGGGTGAGGTTCCGGCCGGTTTCGCGGTGGGTGAGGTGGTAGCAGTCGTAGTCGGCGACGACGGAGATGCCGGAGGCGTTGAGATAGGCGACGGCGGTGAAGGGCTTGTCCTCGCCGTCGCGGCACAGCGGGAAACGCAGGTTGCACCGGTCGATCAGAGAGCGGCGGAAGAGCTTCGAGGGCCCGAGCGTGGAGTAGGCGCGGGAGCTGTAGACATCGGTGCGCAACTGGTTGTGGCGGAAGACCGCCCTCGGGGCGGCGCCCCCGTCCGGGGAGACCATTTTGCCTACGACCACGTCGGTGCCGTTCTGGTCGGCCATCGCGACCATACGGCGCAGCGCGTCCGGCCCCAGATAGTTGTCGGCGTCGAGGAAGAAGACGAAGTCGCCGCGGGCCAGGTCCAGGCCGGTGTTGCGGGGTCCGCCGGCGCCGCCGCTGTTCTCCTGGTGGACGACCTTCAGGGCGGGGCAGCCGGCGGCGAGCCGGTCCAGTTCCTCGCCGGTGCCGTCGGTCGATCCGTCGTCGACGGCGATGATTTCGAGGCGGCTGAGCCCGATGGTCTGCTCCATGGCGGAGGTGAGGGCCCGGGTGATCCCGGGCATGGCGTTGTAGGCGGGGACGATCACGCTGACGCGGGGGCGCGGGCCGGGGCGGGGGGTGCGCGACATGCGGGCTCCGGGAGTGAGGTGGGGGCTCAGGCGGCGTCGAACTCCCGCCCGGGGCGGGATCGCTCACGGCACAAGGTCGATCCGCCCATGACCGTCTTCCCCGGGTGACGCACCGGGACGACCACGCTGACCTTGATGTTCATCGAGTGCTCCCTCGCGGATCGGGTGGAGTTCGCGCGTGTGGAGTTCGCGCAGCCGGATGACCGCCTCGCCCTTGGCGACGAGGGCGTCGACCGCGTCGTTGAAGCGCTGGATGGACGGCGGGGTGGCCGGGCCGAGCAGAAACTCCCTCAGCTCGTGGCGGGCGGGGCGCAGCTCGTCGCGGGCGGGGTCGAAGAGCAGCTGGAGGAGGTGGTCCACGCCGCCCGCCTCCGGGTCGAGGAGGTACGCGGCGCGGGCCGCGGTGTTCTGCCGCCGGAACTCCTCCTCCCCGAGCCCCGCCGTATCGGTGAGCGCGTACGGCTTGAGGGTGGCGATGAAGTCGGACACCACGCAGGAGATGTCGCCGATCAGCAGATCGGCCTGGTCGAAGCACGGGTAGAGGGCCGGCGCCGGCCCCTCGACGACCTGGTGCAGCCAGGGCGCTGTGGCCGCCCAGTGGGCCTGGTGCCACTGCTCGTGCAGCGCGTCGGCCTCGGCCGGGAGCGCCGGGTCGGGCTCGGCGCTGTCGCGGGTGAGCATGGCCTCGTCGGCGTGGTCCCGGCGGAGCCGGGCGTCCAGCGCGGCGATGCGCTTCGTCAGCTCGGCGCGGCAGCGGGCGGCTTCGGCGCGCAGCGCCCGTTCGTCCTCGGTCTCCTCGCCGATCGGGTCCGCGGCGCGGCGCTCGTTCGCGGCGCCGATCAGGGCGACGATGCGCTGGTGGGCGGCGCGGGCCTCGGGGGAGCGGCGGCCGGTGAAGGGGTGCGGCTTGTAGAGGACGCGGACCGGACGCTCGCTCTCCAGCAGCCGCCGTACGATGTGCTCGCCCGCGAGCGTCAGCGAGGTGTTGCCCGGCTCGTCCGTCCACCCCTCCCAGGTCGGCGCGTACAGCACGGTGGGGAAGGGGACGGGCGCGTGGTCGCCGCCGGCGACGCGTACGCCGTCCAGCTGCGGGCGGCCGATCTCGACGATATGGGCGTCCTCGACGCCCACCGCCGCCTCGGCGTAGCGCTGCCGCCCCGCCTCGCCCGCGACCCACACCTGGTCGTAGACCTTGCTGTACGGATTGACGTTGGCGATCTTGTCGCTGTCGCCATGGCCCAGGAAGACGTGTTGCATGGTCGGCACTCGCAGCAGATGGATGTTCTTGCCGACGTTGGCGGGGTAGAGCGCGACCCGCACACTGCTCAGGTCCAGGTTCATCAGATGCACCGCGCTCGGCACGCACAGCACCGGCAGCGCGGTCGGCCCCAGCACCTCCAGCAGCTGCCGTTCGCGCAGGATGACCAGGGACGGGGAGCGCAGCGCCGCCACTGCCTTCAGCCACATGGTGACCTGGTACGCGGAGTCGCGCGCACCGGAGAAGTACAGCACCGTCTCGGGGCAGTGGCGGATCAGCCAGGCGTCGACCTCGGCCAGCACCCGTGCGGGACCGGGCAGCCGAATAGCCTGGACGAGGTACGGAACCAGCGCGAGCACCGTCACCAGACAGGACCCGGCCCCCAGCGCCAGCCCCGCCACCACCCACCGGGCGTCGCCGGTCACCAGCGACGCGGTCAGGCCCAGCAGGGCGGACAGCTCGTACGCCAGCATCCGCTGGCCCGGCCATTCGGTGAGCCGGCGCGGCGGCCGGTCGCTGATGCCCAGTCGGCGCAGATCGATATTGCGGGTCGCGACCGCGAGCCCGCGGCGCCGGCGGATCAGTGTCCGTATCGCGGCGTGCAGCGCCTGGCCGGCCAGCAGACACAGCACCAGCGTCATGGCCGCCGCCAGTCCGATCGGGCCGGTCACATGCAACCGTCCGAGCAGCAGAAGCAGCAGCACACAGCGCAGCTCGAACCGGAGCGTCTCGCCGACGTGCAGGCGCCCCAGACGGGACATCAGCCCCGGCTCAGTGCGGTGCAGCAGCAGATCGCACCCGAAGCCGGCCAGCCCGGCCGCGGCGAAGACCCCGCCGGCACCGGTGATGGCGGCCACCGCCATCGTCACCAGGCACCCGGCCATCACGGCGAACGCCGCGAGGCCGAGGGGACTTTTGATACCGAGGCGGTTCATGACGCGTGCCCTTCGCGGCGGATGGTTGGTACTGATTGCAAACTGTAGGTGAATAGTCCTATTTATGCCTTTTCTCGTTTGGGGGAAGCGTGAGGATCCCGCCCCGCGCCGTGCTGCCCCCGATGGCCGTCATGCTCTGCCTCGGCCTGTGGGGGCTGAACCGGGGCACGATGTGGCGCGACGAGTCCGCGACGCAGCAGATGGCCCAGCGGACCCTCCGCCAGATCCTGCGCGCACTGGGCAGCGTGGACGCCGTCCACGGCCTCTACTACCTGCTGATGCACCCGGTGCTGGCCGTACGGCCCTCCGAGGTCGCCCTGCGCCTGCCGTCGGTGGCCGCTGCCGTACTGGCCACGGGCCTGGTCGCGGCCCTCGGCTGCCGTCTCGCGCGCCCGAGGGTGGGCCTGTGGGCCGGGCTGCTCTACGCGGCCACGCCCCTGATCAGCCACTACGCCCAGGAGGGCCGCTCCTACGCCCTCGTCGCGGCCGGAGCCGTCTGGGCGACGTGGCTGTTGGTGGGGGCGGTCGAGGAACCTGCCGGAACCGGCAGGCCGGCCGGCCTTGCCGCGGCCGCCTCGGTATCCGGCGCGGCAGGAGGAAAGCCCCCGGGCCGGGGTGCGGGCCGCTGGGTCGGGTACGGGCTCGTCATCGCCGTTACCGCGCTGCTGCACCTCTTCGCGGGGCTGCTGCTCGCCGCGCACGCCCTGACCCTGCTCGCCTCGCGTGCCCCGCGGCGCGTCTGGCGTGGCTGGGGGCTCGCGGCGGCCTCGGCCATGGCTCCGCTCGTGCCGCTGGCGCTCCTCGCCCGGCGGCAGAGCGGTCAGGTCGCCTGGATCCCGGAGCCGGGCCCAGCGGGGCTATGGGCGCTGGCCAAGGACTTCGCCGGTCCCAGCGGGCTCGTCCTCGCCGTCAACGCCCTGCTGATCGCGGTCGCCGTTGCCCGCCCCCTGCCGCCCCGCCCGGGCAGCCCTTCCCTCACCGCCGTGGCCCTTCCGCTCCTGTGCGCCCCACCGGCCCTGCTCTTCGCCCTCTCCCAGTCCGACCCCCTCTTCCTGAACCGCTACCTCCTCTTCGCGCTCGCGGGCGTCCCCCTCCTGGCCGCCTCGGGCGCCGACCGGTTCGCGACCTGGGCGACGGGCCACCGTGGCCGCCGGGCCGTGGCCGCTGCCGGGGTCATGGCGATCGGCGTCGCCTTCGTGGTGCAGCTGCCGCCGCAGCAGCGGGTACGCGGCCCGCACGGCCGGGCGGACAATCTGGCGGCGCTCGCTGCCGAGCTGGGCCGGCGGACGCGGGCGGGCGACGCGGTGCTGTACGACCCTCCGTACGAACGCCGCATCGCCCTCGCCTACCCCCGCAGCCTCGCCGACCGACGCGACCTGGCCCTGTCCGTGCCCGGCCCCGCCTCCGGCACCCTCTACGGGGTCGAGGTCGGCCCCTCCGAGCTGCTGCGGCGGCTCGGCACGGTGGACGGTGCGTGGCTCGTCGCGGCGGACGGCCCGAAGGCACGGCGGACGAAGGCAGCCATGCTCGCCGGCCGCTTCCGGCTGGCGTATGTGCTGTGCCTGCCCGGCAGCAGGCTGGAGAGGTATGTGCGCGGCCGGTAGATCACCGGCCGGACGCGGGACCGTCCGGTGGCTCCAGCCGATGCGAACTCAGAACCGCTCTACCGGACGATGGCGCGATGTTGGGTGGCGATGGTGAGCAGTTCGTACACCGTCTGGTCGAAGCCCGCCTGCATCAGCGTGCTCAGGGCGCTGTTCTCGCGACCGGCGGCCCATCGGCCCCCGACGCGCGCAGGGGCGGCCCCCGTCTCCGGGGCGCGCTGGGTCGCCGTCGGCCCGCGCTACCGGGTCGAGGCCGGGGCGTCCGGGCTGGGGCGGTGGGCGGGCACCGGGGAGGGGCCGAGGGCTCGGCGGGCGAAGGCGGCCGCGCCGGCCAGCCACTTGCGGGTGGCGTATTCGCTGAGGCGGGCCGGGCCGGGGCGGTAGGGGGCGTTCCAGCCGTAGGGGAAGGAGGCCTTGTCGGGGGTGAGGAGGTTGGTGGTCTCGTCGCACGCGAGGATCGCGATCAGCCACTGGCGTACGGCCCGGTGGAAGGCGGGGGTCAGGGGGCGTGGGGCGAGGAGCCAGTCGCGGGACTGGGCGCTGACCGAGGGGCGGTAGGTGTTCTCGTCGTAGCGGTGCCAGGGGGACTCGGGGGTGATGGGGTGGAGTCCGTAGTCCATGGCGGTGAGCGGGGCCAGGGCGGTGCGCAGGGCGTCGTGGTCGGCGCTGGCGAGGAGTTCGCAGACGATCCAGGGGCGGTGGCGGCGGATGGTGGTGAGCGATCCGCGCAGGACGGCCGCTTCGGACGTCTCTACGTCGATCTTGATGAGGTACGGGATCAGCCCCCGCTCCCCGGTGAAGGCGTCGACGGTGGTGACCGGGACCGTCACCGACTCGCTGTGGCGGCGGTGGGCGGGGTTGAGGGAGTTGGAGGACTCCGACTTGTGGGAGAAGTAGAGCTCGGCGGTGCCGGGTTCGGCGGAGAGCGCGGTCTGCTGCACCTCGAAGCCGAGGCGGTTGCACTCGCGGATGCGGCGGCACAGCGCGGCCGTCTGCGGCGTCGGCTCGAAGGCGACCGTACGCGGCCCGCGGGCCCCGTACACCGCGCTGATCAGCGCCGAGTACAGGCCGATGTGCGCACCGATGTCGTACGCCGCGCTGCCCGTGGGGGCCTGCTGGGCGAGGGCCAGCAGGGTGGCCTGGGTGGTCGGTTCGTAGCCGGCGAGTCCGGCGCGCCGCAACTGCCGTTGCACTGCGGTCTGTTTGCGGCTGAGCACATTGAGCGCGCGCGGATACGGTCCGCCCGTGTTGAGGACCTCCGGGTTCAGGGGAAGGGTGATGGCGAGGGGCATGGCTGCCGCGTCTCCTGTCGGGTGACGGCCCGCTCCAGCGGGCTGGAGAGGGGGAAGTAGGCGTCGAGGAAGGGGCGGAGCACGGCCAGTTGGTCCGCCAGGTCGTGGTCGGAGGAGACCGTGTCGTTGAGGCAGAAGGCACGGCAGTGCCGCGACCGCAGCAGTCTGGCCAGCCGGGCGTGGATGGCGGGCTGGGCCAGGTCGAAGTAGTCGTAGCGCAGATGGGCGGGGACGGCCCGGCCGGTCAGGAACGCGTAGTAGTGGTGGAGCGAGGACGGTACGGAGATGTCCGAGGTGGAGCGGATCCGGCTGGCCATGGTGGCGCGGACCGCCTCGGGGAACTCCCGCTCGATCTCGGCGAGGACGCTGGTGCGCAGCGCGTGCGGGGTGTGCTTCATCTTCTGGGTGACGGTCGCGCCGAACCGGCCTTCCAGCAGCGTCCGGTTGTTCTTCCCGGCGGCCGATACGGGGACGTCGCCGGTGCCGACGGGGGCCAGCGGGATCAGCGCGCGGGAGGGGAAGAACTTCGAGACGCCGTTGGCCAGGAAGAAGTCCTGCGGGATGACCGGCGAGCCGAGGAAGACGTCGTCGTTGAAGTAGAGGAAGTGCTCGGCCAGGCCGTCGATGTGGTGCAGCCGGGTCTCGATGGCGTGGGAGTTGAAGGTGGGCAGCACGCTGGTGTCGTCGAAGATGTCGCGGTGGTCGACGACGGTGATGCCGGGGTGTGAGACCGCGAGCCAGTCCGGGACCTGACGGTCGGTCACCACGTAGATGTGGCGCACCCAGGGGGCGTAGAGATACAGCGAGCGCAGGGAGTAGCGCAGCTCGTCGCGGTTGGCGTAGCGGGCGGTGTTGGCGGCTTGCGCGTGGTAGCCCTCGCCCGCGGCGGCGGCGCGGCGGCGCTGCCACTGCGGATCCGAGCCGTCGACCCAGGTGTAGACGACGTCGATGGGGAAGCGGACCTCGTCGGGAAGCCGGGTGAGGAACTCCGGGCGGGTGCGCACCAGCGGGCCGGGGCGCCAGCCGGCGGACGGGGCGAGCCGGGTGAACAGGTGGTCGGACGCCCGGACCGGTTCGCCCACGAGCGGCACCGACGCGGTGGTGCGGTTGAAGCGCGGCGCGATCAGCAGCCGCTCCTCGCCCAGCGACCCGGGCTCCCAGAACTCGATGTCGCAGCCGTGCGCCACACCGAGGACGAGGCCCGCGCCGGGGCTCGTGTGGAAGCGGGTGAAGCGGACGACGGGGGCGTCGGCCGGCCGCCGCCAGGCCCGGCGCGTACCGCCGAGCCGCGGCCGCGACCCGGCGCGCAGGCGCCGCCCCGGCAGCGACACATAGCCCGCCTCGCGGGCGCACAGCGCGCTGAGAGCCGCGATCACCGCGCCTCGCTGATCGGCTCGTACGCCCACGGCGGAGGCGACGTTGCTGTGGCAGCGGACCACGAAGTGGTCGAGCTGCGCCCGGTCCAGCGCCTCGCACACCAGGCGCAGATTCTCGGCGCGCGCGAACAGCGGGGTGGGGGAGGGGGCCAGGGTCGCGATCCGGGCGCCGTGCCGGTCGGCGATCACGATCCGGCCGGCGCCGGCCAGGCCCGTCCGGCGCAGCCGCCGCCGCGCCCAGCGCAGCCGCAGCGCGCCGGAGGCGGCCGACAGGCCGCCGAGGCCCCGCATGGCCGCGCGGCGCAGCCCGGCGCCGGTGACGGCGACGACCGCGCGGCGGACCGGCAGCGGGACCGTGCGCCGGTAGCCGCGCACCAGGGGCGGCGGGTCGGCGAGCCACGGGCGGGGGGCGGCGGGCGGTGCGGTGAGGGGCATCGTGCGTCCAGGGTGGGGGGCTAGTGGGGGCGGCTCCGGTGGGGCAGTGGGCGGCTCCGCTGGGGCAGGGGGGCACCGGCCGTCGCGGGGGTGCCGGCCGGGGACGGTGTCGGTGCCGGTGCCATCCGCGCGAGCGGCGCCATCCGCGGTTCGGCAGGGGCGGTCGGGGCGGTCAGGGCGGCCGGGGCCGCAGGGGCAGTTGAGCCGGCCAGGGCGGTCGGGGCGGCCGGGGCGGCTGGAGCGGCCGCTGGGGCGCGCCGCGCGGCCGGGGCGGGCCGGCGCTCGGCGAGCGGTACGACCGGCGGGAGGTGCTCGGCGGGCCGGCCGAGGAAGACATGCCGCACCACGCGCTCGGCGGCCCGCCCGTCGTCGTACGGGCAAAAGCGCGCGCGGAAGGCGGCGCGCAGCGCGGCCGAGCGCGGACCGTACCAGGCGTCGGTGGTGAAGACGGAGATGAGCTCGTCCTCGGAGCGGGTGACCGGACCCGGCGGGGTGGCGGTGATGTCGAAGTAGACGCCGCGGGCGGCGCGGTAGGCGTCCCAGTCGTCCGCGTGGATGACGATCGGGCGGTCGAGGCCCGCGTAGTCGAACATGATGGACGAGTAGTCGGTGAGCAGCGCGTCGGCGGCCAGGCACAGCTCCTCGACGCAGCCGTGATCCGAGACGTCGATGACCCGGCCGGTGCTCGCCGCCATCCGGGGGGCCGCGGAGAAGTAGTGCGGCCGGACCAGGAGGGTGAAGCCGGGGCCGAGCGCGCGGGCCACCCGCTCCAGGTCGAGGCGCGGCACCCCGCGGCGCTGGTAGTCGCGGTGCGTGGGGGCGTACAGCACGGCGACCGTCTCCGCCGGGATGCCGAGCCGGGCGCGCAGCCGGGCCACATCGTCCTCGGTGGCGCGCTGGAAGACGTCGTTGCGCGGCGAGCCGTAGGGGAGCGTGGTGTAGCCGGAGGGGTAGACGCGCTCCCAGACGAGGGTGGTGTGGCGGTTGGCGGAGAGGCTGTAGTCCCAGCGGTCCACGCGCTCCAGCAGCTTGCCGAAGTCCATGCCGCGCGCGGCGGCCGGACGGTCCAGCAGATCCAGTCCCATGTGCTTGAGCGGGGTGCCGTGGTGGGTCTGGAGGTGGATCTGGCCGGGCCGTTTGCGCATCCGCGGGGTGAAGTTGACGTTGTTGACCAGGAAGCGGGCGCGGGCGAGCGCGGTCCAGTACGCGGCCGAGCCCGGATGCAGCCGGCGCACCCCGGGCGGCAGGGTGTGCGCGTACTCGGGGGTGGTGATCCAGGCGGTGCGCAGCCAGGGCGCCAGGTCGCGGACCGCGGCCTCGATGGCCGCCGGGTTGCAGGCGTAGCCCTTGTGCCAGTACGCGGCGAACACGGCGAGGTGCGGGTCGATACGGCGCCACCGCTGGAGCCGGTAGTGCACCCGCAGCGCGGCTCCGCGCGCCCGGGCGTACGCGGCCGAGCCCGCTTCGGCGGCCCGGCGCCGCAGCCGGTCGGCGCCGCGCAGCAGCTGGAAGACCCGGCGGGCGCCCAGCCGCAGCAGCAGACAGCGCCACCGGGCCCGGCCGGGCGGGGTGGCCGCGTCGCCCGGCCGGTAGCGGCGGTGGTGCGCGCCCGCCCGGCGGAAGAACTCGGCGCGCGCCCCGGGCGGCAGCCGGCCCGGTGCGGAGTAGACCACCACGAAGTGGTCGAGCATCCGCTGGAACAGCGCCGGGCGCCAGCGGGCCAGCTCGGGCCGGCCGTCGAGAAAGCGGAAGACCCGGTCGTACTGGTCGAACACCTCCAGATGGCGACGGCTGGTGGTGCGCAGGATCCCGCCCCGCCGCCGCTGCCGGTAGCGCACACACACCCGGTCCAGCACGGCGATGGACTCGGCGGTCAGCAGTACGGGGAAGGTCCAGGGGGTGTCCTCGTAGAAGCCGGGCGGGAAGGTGAACCCCTCCCGGCGGACGAAGTCCCGGCGGTACGCCTTGTTCCAGGCCACCATCAGCAGCCGCAGCAGCTCGGGCCGCTGGTCCAGCCGGAAGACCTGGGGGCCGTCGCCGTGGCGGAGCAGCTCGGCGCGTACGTTCCGTACGGCCTGGCCCGTCCAGTCCACGCGCGCGTAGTCGTAGACCAGGACCTGTGGGTCGCCGGTGTGGGCGAGCCGGTCGGCGACGGCGCGCAGGGAGCCGGGGGCGAGGGTGTCGTCGCCGTCGAGGAAGAGCAGGTAGTCGCCGGTGGCGCGGCGGATCCCGGCGTTACGGGCGCGCCCGAGGCCGACGTTCTCGGAGAGGTGGACGGGCCGCACCCGGGGGTCGTGGGCCGCGGTCTCGTCGATGATGGCGCCACATGCGTCGGGTGAGTGATCGTCGACGGCGATCAGCTCGAGGTCCGTGAAGTCCTGGTCCAGCACGGATCGCAGACAGTCGTGGAGGTACGGCTGGACCTCGTAGGCGGGGACGATGACGCTGAACCGGGGCACGGCGCATCCCATTGGTCGACGCGGCACGGATGGTTTCTCACACCATCATCTGAACGTGTGCGTCATGGGGCGGCAGCGTGGCGGGCCGACCGCCAAAGTGCCCCCGTTCGGCCCAGCGCCCGACCTCGCCCGTGGGTGCGTGCTCTCGCCGGATGCGCCTGGCTGGGGTGGGGAGCGCAGGCTTGGGGACGGATCCGTCAGGTGGCCAGCCGCACCGCAGCCCCGTGATGTTGCCGCATCGTTCGCAGTGCCGTCGCCCGAGGCGCTCGGCACCGCCCGGAGTCGGCCGATCTTCGAGTCCCGACGCTCAACCCACTCCGACGGTGGTTCGCCCAGATCGGACGAGGCGGTGTTGCGAGCCTCCATGTTCTCGCCCTCACCGTCGAAGTGCCCTCGCCGGTCCTGGCGGTCAGGCGAGGGGGTGCTGCCAGCGCAGTGCTGCCGGGTTGTCGCCGATCCAGTACGTGTGGGCCTCGGCGGTGATGTGGAGCTGTACGGCGGTGATGTCGGGGCTCCCAGCGTTCTGCCATGCGGTGAGCGCCTGCTCGATGTTGTCCCACAGGGCCACGGGGCCGCCCTGCCGGACGGCCCAGTCTTCGCCATCAGAGGTGAATTCGGCGAAGGACTCGCGCTCCGGATCGAACACGTACAGGAGCTGGGCGCCGTCGCTCGTCGCGGCGCGGACGAATTGTGCACCGGGGGCAGCGAGCTGGGCGAGGAAGGCGGGCATCCACTCCTCCAGGAGGACGGGTGGCACCTTCGCCTCCCGCTCACTGTCGGGGTAGGCGGTGCGTGCGGTCAGGTCACCGGCCACCGGTACCACGGCCTGGGACCTTGCCTGCAGCGGCCGATGATTCGGCCCTCGGCGGTGCCGTCCTCGCAGACGGTGACCTTCGCGAGGCCGGTGCCGTAGGACCATGCGCCGCCGACGGTGGCCAGGATGGTCCCGCCGGGCTTGGTCTGCCGGGCGGATACGGGCAGGGGAGGTTCGCTGAGGCGGAAGGCCAGGATGCGGGCCGGGCGGGTCAGTAGGCGGTCGGGGAGCCGTGCGGTGAGCGCACGCGTGATCTGCGCGGGCCCCACCCCGGTGGAGAGCCATTGGGCGACGGCGGGTGCGAGTTCGGCGACGTCGCGGCGGGACAGGATCAGCCGGGGGTCGAGGATGCGCAGCGAGGCGAGGATGGCGACGGCCTGTTCGTCGGCCTCGGCGAGTGAGGGCGGGGATGGGGCTGCGCTGGGACGGCTTGTGTCGGTGGGGGCTTCCGGCTCGGGCGTGTGCGCTGCCGTACGCGCGGCGGGTGCCTCCTGCGGCGCGCTCGGCCGGGGTTTGCGGAGACGCGGTGGGGTGGGTGCGCCACAGCCCCCCGGGACGTCGTAGAAGTAGGTGCGAGTACGGATGATGCCTCCGGGCCCGCGTTCCCGCCGTCGCTCCAGGTAGCCGGCGGACTCCAACTCCCGTAAAGCCCGGGAGATCAGGATCTCGCCCTCGGTGAAGTGCTCGCACAGCGCGGCGATGCTCACGGGGGTGCCGTCGGGCAGGGAGAGGATGTAGGCCGCGACGCCGATGGTGACCGCGCTTCCGCGTCGCTGTGCGAGGGCGTTGGCGATCACGGTGAAGTCGGCGGTGAGACGGGTACGGACGTGGATCACGCCGGAGGTCGGAGCTCCGGCGTCGGCGCGCGTGGGCGCGTTAGACTGCGGGCCAGCCATCGGGAAGGTCTCTTCTTCCTGATCGGTCAGGCCCTCGATCGGGATTGCCGTCCCGGCCGGGGGCCGTCGTCTGTTTGCGGTTGTGTTGCGCTGAACGTAACGACCTGTGTGCTTCGCCCGCAAGCTGGTCACTCGTACGGGTGACCAGTCGGAAGGGTGGGTGGGCGGGAGTTCTTTATCCCGGTTCTTTGGGGGAATTCGTGGCCCGCCGGACCCCCGCATACGAGGGTCCGGCGGGCCCGGAACGACGACGCCGACCGGTTCCTGGCCGACTCAGGGACGGTGGTCGGTCTTCAACTCACGTAGGAATGCGGCCCAGGACGCCACCGGAAAGACCAGCACGGAACCGTCGGGGTTCTTGCTGTCACGGACGGGAACCACCCTGGCTATGTCGCCCACCTCGACGCAGTCGCCACCCTCTTGATTGCTGTAGCTGCTCTTGCGCCAGGCGGCGCTGTCCAGGTCGAGGCTCGCCACCTCGACGCAGTCGCCGCCCGCCTGATTGCTGTAGCTGCTCGTGCGCCAGTACGCGCCGTTCAGATCGAGGCCCGCCATGCCGGATCAGAGGCCGCGGCCGGTCGTCAGCTCATCAACGAAGGCGACCCAGGACTCTGCCGGGAAGACCAGAGCGGGGCCGTGGGGGTTCTTGCTGTCACGGATGGGGACGACGCCGGGTATGCCGTCGGCGACCTCCACGCAGTTGCCACCCGCCTGATTGCTGTAGCTGCTCTTGCGCCACGCGGCGCCGTTCAGATCGGGATGGGACACTCGCTCCACGGTGGTTGCCCTCCATCACGGATCGGATCATGTCGAGCGACATGAGCGGGGGCAGAGATGCTGCCCGCAGCCGATCGTAGGACAGGGCGTAGTGCTTCACATCCTTTGGTTCCTCGACGAGTTGACCGAAGTCTGCACCTTCTTTGTAGGCGACTTCGTCGCCGTCCGGCAGGGTCAGCATGGTCAGGGATCCGCCCATTGCCTCATGCCCGCCCTGGTCGAACGGCAGTACCTGCACGGTGATGTGGCGTTCAGCGGCTGCCTTCAGCAACCGGTACAACTGGGCCCGCATTACCGAGTGGCTACCGACCGGGCGCCGTAACACCGCCTCGTCCAGGACGACCCATAGCTCGGGCCCGTCCGGTGAACGGAGCCGCTCCTGCCGTCCAAGGCGAGCGGTGACGCGCTCTTCCAACTGCTGCTCGCCGCTGAGGAGGGGGTCGAGGCTCAGTACGGCCCGCGCGTAGTCCCTCGTCTGCAATAGGCCGGGCACCACCTGCGCGGCGTACTCACGAATGGACACCGCCCGCTCCGAGTAGGCCATGAACGCCCGCGACCAGTCCGGGAACGCCTCCCGATACACGTACGGCCACATGTCGACAAGCAGGCTGTCCGCCCCCAGGACGCTGTCGAGCGCCCGCGTCAGCTCGAACGTCGGCTTCGCTCCCGAGGCCCGCTCGATCTGCGTGATCCGGGTGCTGACCACATGCGTCCTCTCGCCCAGCTCGGCCTGAGTCAGACCGGCGGCCGTGCGGAGTCTGCGGACCCGCGACCCGAACAACGCCGCCATCGACGAGCGAGGATCAACTTCTTTGGCCAAAACATCACTTCCGTTCCTTACGGCCTGAAAGGTAAAGCGTCATGGCCTTTCGAGCGTAGACCCGCGACGCGATCCTTGGGCACGGAACGTCACGATGCGCACACGGTGCGAATCGTACGGAAGATCGATCGGACGGAAATGGACAACACCGTGCTGAAGACGACCCCGGCGCCGGACCCCGAGCCCGAACTCCGGGAACTCACCCAGCAGTTCCCCTCCACACCGCGCGGAGCGCGCCTCGCCCGGCGGCTCGCCGTGCGGCGCATGGAGGACTGGGGCTATCCGCCCGCGTCGGACGCATCCTGCACGGTGGCCCTCCTGGTGGCGGAGCTGGCCTCCAACGCGGTACGTCACGGCCGGGTACCCGGACGGGACTTCCGTCTCCGTGTCGCCTGCGAACCCTCGACGCGGACGATCCGCGTCGAGGTCTCGGACGCCCGCGAGGACCGCCTCCCGGCCATTCCGCCGACGCTGACGGCCGATGACGCATCGGGCCGTGGCCTGCTTCTGGTCGACCTGCTGGCCACCCGCTGGGGAACGACCCCTCGTATCCCCGTCGGCAAGACGGTATGGGCGGAGTGCGGTGCGCCATGACCCGAGAAGGGGCGGCCCGGCGCCCCCAGGAAGGGGACGCCGGGCCGAGAGGACCTGTGGATGACGCGGCGGTCGCCTACTTCACCGCGCCCGCCATCACACCGGCCACGAACTGCCGCTGGAAGGCGAAGAAGACGGCCAGCGGGATGACCATCGAGACAAAGGCGCCGGGGCCGAGGATGTCGATGTTGTTCCCGAACTGCCGGACCTGCTGCTGCAGCGCGACCGTGATCGGCGGATTGCCGCTGTCCGCGAAGATCAGGGCGACCAGCATGTCGTTCCAGACCCACAGGAACTGGAAGATGCCGAGCGAGGCGATGGCCGGGCCGCCCAGCGGCATCACGACGCGCAGAAAGAGCCGCAGCTCGCCCGCGCCGTCCAGGCGCGCCGCCTCCAGCAGCTCGCGGGGGATCTCCGCGAAGAAGTTCCGCAGCAGGAAGATCGCGAAGGGCAGGCCGAAGGCGGTGTGGAAGAGCACCACGCCCGTCGTGGTCTGGAAGATCCCGATCTCGCCGAAGAGCTTGGCGACCGGGATCAGCGCGACCTGGACCGGGACGACCAGCAGGGTGACGACGATCAGGAACCACCAGTCGCGGCCGGGGAAGTCCATCCACGCGAAGGCGTAGCCGGCCAGCGCCCCGATGACGACCACCAGCAGCGTCGCCGGGACGGTGATCCCGAGGGTGGTCCACAGCGAGTCGGTGATCTGCTGATTGCTCAGCAGATGGTCATAGCCGCTGAAGGTGAGCTGCCCGGGGTCGGAGAAGACCTTCCACCACCCCGAGATGTCCACCTGCGCCGGGTCGCGCAGCGAGGACAGCAGCAGCCCGGCGGTCGGCATCAGCCAGAAGAGGGCGATGAGGATGAGAACGACCCGCATCACCCCGCCGCCGGCCCGTGCCGCGATCCGCGCGACAGGGGACGGCTTCGCTTCTACGACAGTGTCCGCGCTGGTCATCGGCGCTTCTCCCTTCGGATCCGGCGGATATTGATGAACATGACGGGCATGACCAGCAACAGCAGAAGCACGGCGATGGCGCTGCCGAGGCCCTGGTTGACATCGGTGCCGAAGGACGACTGGAAGAGCTGGAGGGCCAGGACGTTGGCATCGTCCTGTGAGGGGCCCGGCGCGATGATGTAGACCAGGTCGAAGATCTTCATCACGTTGATCATGAGGGTGACGACGACGACCGAGAGCACGGGCGCCAGCAGCGGCACCGTGACCCGCCGGAAGACCTGCCACTCATTGGCGCCGTCCATCCGCGCGGCCTCCATCAGCTCACGCGGCACACCCGCGAGCCCCGCCGCGATCAGCACCATCGCGAAGCCCGCCCAGATCCAGACGTAACTGCCGATGATGGCCGGGGTGACGAGGGTGGGGCCGAGCCAGTCCACCCCGTTGTACGGCTCGGAGAAGTTCCAGGCGGGCAGCCGTAGCCGGGCGCCCTCGGCCTTGGCGGGGAGGGTGTACGTACCGTCCGCCGCCGACGTCGTCCTCGCGACGACCTTGCCGTCCCTGACCGCCTCGATCCTGAGGTCGGCCATCGCCTTCTCGCCCTTGTCGAGGACGCCCTGTTCGCCGAGGCCGCCCTTGGTGAAGTCGAACCAGACGGTGCCGGTGACCTTCCCGGCCTCGGGCTGCGCGGCCCTGGCCTCCCGCGCCCCGCTGATGTCGTCGCGCTTGGCCGCGACCAGCGGCAGCGAGGCCGGGGTGCCGGCGCGCACCGTCGCCCGGGTGGTGAACGAGCCGTTCGACCCGTCGGTCATCCCGGCGGCCGGGCGCGGATGGGCGCCGGGGAAGGGCGGCGACTCGGTGAAGGAGTCATGCACGCTCACCCACATGGCGTTGGCCACGCCCTTGTCCGGGTCCTGCTCGTAGACCAGCCGGAAGATGATGCCCGCCGCCAGCATCGAGATCGCCATCGGCATGAAGACGATCAGCTTGAAGGCGGTGGCCCAGCGCACCCGCTCGGTGAGCACGGCGAAGATGAGGCCGAGGGCGGTGGAGACGGTCGGGGCCAGGACCAGCCAGATGATGTTGTTCTTGATCGCTGTCTTGGTGGCGTTGTCGGAGAACATCTCCTGGTAGTTGTCCAGGCCGACGAAGCCGTTGCCGCTCGCGTCGAAGAAGCTGCGGTAGAGGGAGTAGCCGATCGGATAGACGACCAGCGCCCCGAGCAGCACCAGTGCGGGCAGCAGAAAGACCGCCGCCAGCCACGGCCGGGTGCCCAGGATGCGCTTCTTGTCGGTCTTGGTCGCGTTCGCCGGTGGTCCGGACGGTGCCCGGCCAGGTGTGGCCGCGCCGTCCGCTGTCGCGGTCGACATAGGGGGATCTCCCGGTCGGGTCGTCAGTTCTTGTACGCCTTGGCGGCGTCGGCTTCCAACTGGGCTTGCGTGCCTTCGACGTTCCTCGGGTTCTTGAGGAAGTCCTGGAGCGCTTTCCATTCGCCCTGGGCCGGCTTTCCGCCGAAGGAGGCCGGAGCCTGGTCGGACATGTCGAACCGGAAGTCATCGCCCGCCGCGATCAGCGCCTTGGCGATATCGCGCAACGGGGCATTGGGATAGGCGCCGAGGTCAAGGGACTTGTTCGCCGAGACGAAGCCACCGGCCCTGGCCCATATGTAGGCGGCGTCCGGCGAGGCGAGGAAGGTCAGCAGCGCCTGCGACGCCTTGCTGTTCTTCAGCGCCACGGCCGCGTCGCCGCCGGTGACCACCGGCGCCTTGTCGCCCACGGCCGGGAAGGGGAACACCTTGGCGTCGGCGCCGAGCTCCGCGCCCGCGTCGGCGACATTGGCGGCGACGAAGTCCGCCTCGAAGACCATGCCCGCCTCCGGTTCCGCCGCGTTGCCGAAGGTCTTGGTGACGGAGTCCGGGAACGCGGTCTGCAGCGCGCCGCCACGGCCGCCCGCGATCAGGCCCTTGGTGCCCCACAGTTGGGCGAGTGTGGTGAGCGCCTTGGTGACGGACGGATCGGTCCACTTGATCTTGTGCTGGGCGAGCTCGTCGTACTTCTCGGGTCCCGCCTGGGAGAGATAGACGTTCTCGAACCAGTCGGTGAGCGTCCAGCCGTCCTGTCCGCCGACCGCGATCGCATCGGTGCCGGAATCGGAGAGCAGTTGGGCCTGGGCCAGGAAGTCCTTCCAGGTCTTCGGCTCCTTCGCGCCCGCGTAGTCGAACGCCGACGTGTTGTACCAGACCAGGGATTTATTGCTGGCCTTGAAATACACGCCGTACTGCGTGCCCTGGGAGGCGCCGAGATCCTGCCAGCCCTTGGCGAAGTTCTCGGCGAGCTGCGCCTTGGCGGCGGCGCCGAGCGGCTTGGCCCAGCCCTTCTGGGCAAATTCACGGACCACGCCGACCTGTCCGACGATCGCGACATCGGGCGGGGCGCCGCCTGCGATCTTCGAACCGACGAAGCCCGCCATGTCGTCACCGCTCGGCACGAAGGAGACCTTGGCCCCGGTGCGCTTCTCGAACTCCTTGAGGACCTTGGTGAAATTCTCCTGCTCGGTGCCGGTCCAGACCGCGGTGACCTGGAGCTTCTGGCCCGCTAAGCGGGGCAGCTCGACGGTATGGGGCGGTGGGCTTCCGCTCACCGTGTCCGTGTCGTCGCTGCCGCAGCCCGCGGCGGTGAGCATCAGCGTTCCCGCCGACAGCAGGGCCAGCGCGGCTCGTGTGGAACGCTTCCTGCGAAGCGATGCCTGCATCCCCGTGTTCCCCTCCGATGCCGACCGCCCCCGTACGGCCGTGTCCCGTGCGAGTAGTCCTACGCCCGGTCACCGGACGTCGCAATACCGCCGTCGTCGTTCACTCACGGATCGTGACCGTGCCGTGATGAAGCGTCAGCCGATAACGGGCCGGGTGGGTCGGACGGGGGACAGGGGCCGATCGGACCGGAAAGCCGGGCAGGAGCGGTCAGATCAGCGCGGGGGCGGTGGGCGCGTCCGCCGACTGCGCGGCGCGCTGCAGGGCGCTGGCGAGCAGGGCCAGATCGGTGGGGCCGTTACCCAGCTCGCGAACGGGCCGGCGGGTCGGTGGGTCGCCCATCCGCTGCCATTCGAGCGGGACGACCGTGGGCCGCTGGGTCGCGGTCCGCGGTATCCGCCCGGTCACCCGACCCGCCTGGAACGGGGTCACCGCGGCGTCGTCGGGACGGAAGAGACGGCCGCGGCCGGGGGCCGGGTCGCCCGGGGGTGTGGTCGCGGGGGTGGAGGTGACGGCCCGTGCCGGGGCGGCGGGGCCGTGGGGGTCGGTGGACCTCTCGGGCCCTCCGGGCCTCTCGGATGCCTCGGTGCCGGTGGTCCCCACAGGGCGCGGCTCCAAGGTGATCCGGAGCCTGGCCCGCTCGACCGCCGCCGTGTCCGCCGTACGGTCCGGACGGCCGGACGCCGCCACCAGATGCACCCCGAGGTGGGCGCCGTCGCGGGCGATCGCCTCCAGGGCGCGCACGACCGAACCGGCCGCCGGCCGGCCGGGGCTGCCGAGCGCCGGGGCGACCAGCGCGTCGAAGTCGTCCACCAGGACGACGAGGCGGGGGAGCGGACGGGGCCCGGCGGCGGCCGAGGCCGCGTCCGGCGCCGCCGCCGCGCCCGTCGTGCGCTGGGCGCGGAGGTTCAGCGTGCGCAGGGTATCGATGGGCGGGGGGTCGATATCGCCCGGCGGCCGGGGCGCGACCACGCGGGGCGTGCCGCCCGTGGAGTGGCGCGCGGCCGTGCCGCCGCCGTCGCGGTCGGCCTCGGCCTCGCCGCTCAGGAGCCGGGTGTGCCAGGTGGCGAAGTCCAGCCGGCCCAGCACCTCGGCGCGGCGCTTGAGCTCCGAGCTGAGCGCCTGCGCGAACTCCCGCATCCGCACCGGGTCCGAGGCCGCCAGATACGTCGAGACATGCGGCAGGTCGGTGCATACCCGCAGCCCGTCGCCGCCGCTTGAGCCCGCTCCGGGGCCCGCAGCGGTGCCCCCTCCGTCCACGAGCACGAGCTCCAGCCGGTCCGGCCGCTCGGCCGCCGCGAGCGAGGCGGCGAGCGAGCGCAGCAGCTCCGTCTTGCCGGTGCCCGCCGCGCCGTCGATCAGCACATGCGGTCCGTCGGCGGCCAGATCGACCGCGAGCGGGCCGCGCGGCCCGGCGCCGAGCACCGCGAGCGCCCGGCCGCCCGCCGGAACCTCGTCCGCCGCGGCCGCCCAACGGGCCATCAGCGAGGCGGGCGTGGCCCGTGCGAGCCCCAACTCGTCCAGCAGTCGCGCCGCGTTCGGCAGCGGAGCGGTCGGCGGGCGCCCGGGGCCGCCCGCGTCGCCCTGCGCGGAGGCGGCCGGGCGCAGCGGTGCCAGCGCCCGCGCGAACCGCTCGGCCCACGCCGCCGACACCGCGTCCACGGTCACGGTCGTGGTGGCACCGGTCGCGCCGGTGACCCCGCTGGTGCCGCTCGCGGCCGCGTCCCGGTGCACGATCTGCAGCCCCGTGGCCACATCCCCGCTCAGCAGGGCGGCCACCCCGCACGCCGCGAAGGCGTCGGACCCGGAGCACGCCGCCTCATAGCTCATGGGCAGCGGGGACGCGGGCGAGGCGGCGGGAGCCTCGGCCAGACACAGCTGATGGATCCCGGCCGCGGGGCCGCGCGCCGCCAGCCCCGCGAGCGTCTCGCGCAGCGCGGCCGGTGCGGGGTCGCCGTCCACGATCACCACCGTGTACGGCCCGGTGTGCCGGGCCGTGGCCGAGGCCACGGCGGCCGGGGACGCGGTCGTCCACCCCGGCCCGAGCGGCCCGTCGTCCATCCGCCGCGTCAGCTCGGACATACGCGCCGCGGCCTGCTCCCCGTCGTACGCGAGCAGCAGCCGGCAGTCCTGCCCGCGCAGCGGCTGCACCTGGGGCAGCCACCCGAGCCAGGACCACTCCGCGAGCCGCTCCTCGGTGCTGAGCAGGACGAGCTCCAGCGCGGTGGGTGCGTGCAGGGCCGCCAGCTGTGCCACGGCTGACCGGGCGAGCCCGGTCAGCCGGGCTCGCGGGCCCGCCAGGCCCAGCGAACCGGCCCGCCGCAGATCGACCGTGACGGGGGCGGCGGGCAGCAGCCGGCCGCCGGCCGCCGGCCGGTCGACCGAGCCGAGCCGCACGGTGAGCGCGTCCGGATGCCCCTGGGCGCGCTCCCACAACCGCGGGCCCGGCCCCAGCGCCGTCATCAGCACGGTGGCGGCGTCCGGCCAGCGCCGCTGCAACGCCTCGGACTCGGCGGCCGCCCGCTCCGCCGCGCCCTCGGCGAGGCCGTCCTCCGGCCCCTCGTCCCGCTCCGCCGCCGCCCGCCCCCCGGCGAGCTGCCGCACCCAGGCCCCTATCCCCCGCCGCCGAGCCTGCGCCCCGGGGGCGTCGTAGGCATACGCCTGCGCATGCACATGTGTACGATCCCGCTCCCCCCGCGCGGCCCCGGCGGCCCCGGCCGCGGCGGCTCCCGGCTGCGCGCCGACGTCGGCCCAGGTCAGCGTGGGGTAGTTGAAGATCGACGAGTATTTCTGGCGGCCCGAG
>NZ_JBEXFG010000060.1:0-34041 GCF_040606675.1 Streptomyces sp. NPDC005393
CCGAACGCTGCATCAACAAGATCAAGGAATGGCGCGGGCTCGCCACCCGCTACGACAAGACCCCGGCCAGCTACCTGGCCGGACTCCACTTACGCGGAGCCGTCATCTGGCTCCGCAGCCTCCAGCCCGTCTAAAGATCTGAACTCGGCACACGCCCTAGTCCCCACCTCCTCTGGGACTATGCTGCGTCGTCGTCCTCGTCCAGCTCCGGCCCGTCCGGGTCGCGCAGCGGGCGCAGTGCGCCGGCGGCCGGGACGCTGGCAGTGAAGCTGTAGCGGCCGAGCAGGTTAAGGTTCCGGTGTTTGAGCGAGGAGAGCCGGGTGACGTCCTCGTCGCGGATCTCGTGGTCCTCGGCCTTCAGCTGGGCGAGGGCGGCGTCGATGTACCGGGTCGTCCAGAGCACGATGGCGTTGAGGACCAGGCCGAGCGCGCCGAGCTGGTCCTCCATGCCGTCGCGGTACGCCTGGTGGATGGTGCCGCGCTTGCCGTGGCACACGTCGCGGGCGAGCTTGTGGCGGGACTCCTGCACGGTGAGCTGCCGGTTCATTTGACGGCGATAGGTGTCGTCGACCGGGTCGACCACGCGGAGCAGGTGTTCGGTCTTGGCGATGCGCCCGTACTCGGCGAACGCCTGCCCCAGTGGGGTGGGGCGTCCCTCGCGGCCGAACATCCGCAGCAGGTCGTAGGCGCGGACCTGGTTGGTGACCAGGGAACCGGCGACCTTCAGCATGTCCGGCCAGTGCGTGATCACCTTGTTCAGGTTCACGCGGTTGCGGGCCAGGTCCTCCAGCACTCCGTACGTTCCGGTCTGAACCCCGGGCATGGTCGCGCGCCAGAACCAGCGCGCGGGCGAACGCCGTACCCGTCGTCCGCGTCGGCGGCCGGCGCAGCCGCTCCAGCTCCGAGAACCGTGAGCCCTCCGGCGTCTTCAGCGTCTCCACCAGATCGCCGGGCAGCGCCGCATCCGCGCGGCGTGCGGCTCCCGCGACGGTGGCGTGCAGCCGCTTGTCCGCGACCGTCCGGACCTCCGACACCTGCCGGGCCAGCACGCTCACCCCCGGCAGCAGCACCCGGTTGCGGCGCAGCCACCCCACCGCGTTGTCGAACAGCGCCTTCGGCCCCTCGGCGTGCGTCCACGCCCGCCCGTGCAGGAAGGTACGGAACCGCCGCGACCACTCCGGGTCCTCGTACTCGTGGTATTCGTAGGCGTTCCGGATCTCCCACGCGTGCTCGTAGGCCGTCTTCGGCCGCTCGGTGTACCGCTTCACCACCGACGGGTCCTCGATGCCGAGCTGCGCGGCCAGGTGCTCGACCACCAGCCACAGGACGTCGAGTGGATCGTCCGGGAGGAACCGGCCAATGTAGCGCACCGTGCACATCTGGAGCGCGAAGCCCAGTTGGTGGTGCGTGGAGCGCCGCAGCGCGATCAGATCGCGGTCGACGTCGTCCAGGAAGAAGAACCGCTCCAGCTCAGGGCGGGTCGGCTCCTCAGCGAACTTCCCATACGCCTCAGCCTGCTCATCAGTCAGAAACTCCACCGGCACGAGCGGACCGTAGCCAGCGCCGGTGCCCGCCCGACGATCTTTCCGCGAACCCCAGCGGAGCCCCCAGCCGGTGTGCTAGCTGACCATGATCGTTCTCAGCGCCAACGGCAGCACACCACGGACGTAGACGTGGCCGCACTGTGGGCGGCGGTGGAGGAAGTCGCCCCGCGGGCCGCCGTGCTGACCGCGGCCGCCACGGTCGTCTCCGGTGGTGCCCGAGGACGAGGAAAGGGAGATCGCCACGCGCAACGCGCTCGCGACCCGGTACAACACGGTGAGACCGTTCCTCGCGTTGCTGGGCGAGTCGAAGGCGCTGGGGGCGGCGAGCGGCGGCAAGCGGATCCTCGACGGGGTCCGCGGGCTTCCTGCTCTGGCTCGGCGGAAGGTGAGCGTCAAGCCGCTGCTGCCGCGCTCGCCTCTCCCTCGCACCGCTGGTCCGACCCGCAGGCCCGGCTGTTGGACGGCGCGGAGTGGGAGGCCGTACGCGAGGACGTACTGGCCGGGCTGAGCCTGGAGGTGCCCGTCGAGGAGCACCTGGCGGAGCTCGTGCGGGGCCTGGATGCCGGGTGGAAGCAGCTGGCCGAGCGCCTGGAGGAGGCCGGACCTGCCGCGAAGGTCAGAGTGCTGGTGCTATCGCGCTTGGCAGTCAGGATGGCTGGACTTGGTCGAAGAGGGCGAGGGCTTCGGCGGGGTCCGGGCTCACGAGGCGTTCCAGACCGGCCATCGTGATCTTCGCCCACCTGCCGGCCCGTGCCCACATCTGTTCCTCGAAGGCGCGGACGGCCTCGTCCAGATCTCCAGGGCCGGTGGTGGCGATGGACTCGGCGAGTTCGGCGCCTTCCAGCATCGCGAGGTTCGCGCCCGCCCCCAATGGGGGCATCAGATGGGCGGCGTCGCCCAGTAGCGTCACCCCGAAGACGTGGGTCCAGGTGTGGGACACGGGCAGGACGTAGAGGGGGCGGTGGACGAAAGCGGTGCCGTGGCGAAGGAGGTCGAGGACGAGAGCGGCCCAGCCGTCGAACAGAGCCAGCAGGCTCGATCGCACGGCCTCGACGTCGGCCAGGTCCAGGTTCGTGTGCCAGTCCAGCGGCGCGCGGAACTGGGCGTACACCTTGACGTGGCCGCCGCTGTTGCGCTGGGCGACGAGAGCTCGGTTCACGCCGTACACGGCCACGGAACCGTCGCCGATCAACCGGGCGAGGTCAGGGTGGCGGGAGTCGACGTCGTCGAGGGAGGTCTCGACCAAGGTGACGCCGGTGTAGTGCGGCGTCACCGACGAGACTGCCGGGCGGATCCGGGACCAGGCGCCATCCGCGCCGACTACGAGGTCGAACGTCTCCAGTCGCCCGTCCGCGAAATGGACCAGTACGCCATCCCGGGTCCCCGGCACCACCTGCGTCACGCGCCGACCCCACTGGACGTCGAGAGGGCCGAGCAGCAGGTCACGGAGTTGCCCGCGGTCGATCTCGGGATCGGCCCGGTCATCTGGACGGGGTCGCCAGTCGCGCAGGACGGTCCCGTCCGCGTCCAGGATGCGCATGGCCTGCCCCTCGGGGCGAGACAGCGCCTGGAACTCCGCCAGCAGCCCCGCCTTGTCCAGCGCGAGCTGGCCCAGCCCTTCCTGCAGGTCCAGCGTGCCGCCCGGGGGGCGGGCGTCGGGGGCGGGATCGCGTTCGAGGACGGCGACGGGGTAGCCATGGCGGTGCAGGACACGGGCGAAGGTAAGGCCGGCAGGGCCGCTCCCGACCACGGCGATACGATGTCTCATGTCGATACACTGTATTTCCCCATTGCGATGCATCGCAACAGAACGGTGTGACCATGACTGTGTGGGACCGGCCGGAGCCGCCGACTCGCCCCGTGCCGCTCGACCGGGAGCGGATCGTCGCCGCCGCCATCGCGCTGGCCGACGAGGGCGGGCTGGAGGCGGTGTCGTTGCGCAAGGTCGCCGCCCGGCTGAACGCCGGCCCGATGCGGCTGTACGGATACATCTCCACCAAGCAGGAGCTGTTCGACCTCATGGTGGACGAGGTCCACGCCGAGATTCTCCCCGAGGAGCAGCCCGGTGACTGGCGGGAGGCGCTGCGCATCCTCGCCCACCGCACAAGGCAGGCCGCTCTCCGTCACGAATGGCTGGCCGACTTGCTCGGCGGCCGCCCGACCCTGGGCCCGAACGGCCTCGCCGTGACCGAGGCCACGCTGGTCGCCCTCGACGGCCTCGCCGACATCGACACCGTCATGCGCGCCGTGGAGACTGTCAGCGCCTACTTCACTGGCGCGATCAGGCGCGAGATCGCGAACCTGCATGCCGAGCGCGCCACGGGCCTGTCCAAGCGCGACTGGCAGCGCGCCTCCGGCCCGCATGTGACGAGAATGTTGGCCACGGGCCGCTTCCCGGCGCTGACCAAGGCCGTGTACGACGGCACGGACGTGGACGCCGAGGCATCCTTCGCGACCGGCCTGGACTGGGTCCTCGACGCCGTGGCCGCCAAACTCACCCGGCCGCCAGCGTGACGCTCAGCTCTTGCCGAATGTGAGGGTCGGGGTCGGTGTCCACGGGCCGTGTGGGCTTGCGTCGCCACCACTTCATAACGTTTGGTGCTGCCATCGGGACGCCGGGAGCGTCCGCTTCTCGGTCGGGTCGTGGAAGGGCCGCAAGCCGGGCTGCCTCTAAGGAAGCTGTCACCAGGGGCAAGGTAGCGCTCGGTGATGCTCTGGGTTGCGCCGCTGAGGTCGTTGTCACTGCGCCGGACACGGGATGACGGTACTCGGTGTCGGCAAACGACAGGCGGGCGGTGCGTCCAATGAACCCGTGCAATCCGGGGGTCTGCGGCGGCCCGAATCCAATCAGATCCGATAGTGATTGCTGACAGGGTTTGACGACAGATAGGGTCCGATCCTCCGTACGGAAGGGGCCCCCGAGTGGCGAACCTGGTCTACAAACGGGTCTCGACCGACCAGCAGTCGACCGCCCGGCAGAACCTCGTCCTGGACGAGGCCAGGATCGAGGACCCGATCCCGTTCGAGGAGGAGGCCGGCACCTCCAGCCGCCTCCACCCGCTCCAGCGCCCGAAGTTCGGCGAACTGCTGGCGTACGCGCGGCCGGGCGACACCGTGCATATCTCCGAGACGTTCCGCCTGGTGCGCGGCACCGGGCACATCCTCGACGTGCTCGACGTCCTGCACCGCGACTGTCTCGCCCTGCGCATCCACGACGGCGCGTTCTCCGCGATGGACCTCACCGCCCGCCACCCGCGCACCGGAGAACTATTGTCCACCGTGAAGTTCATGGTGCAGACCCTCGCCGCCGCAGGCGAACTCCAGCGCGACCTCCAGCGCGAGCTGACCTACGACGGACTGCGCGCCGCCGAGGCCAAGGGCAGCAAGGGCGGCGGCCGCCCCGCCGTGGCGGCCGCGAAGACCGACACCGTCCGCACCGCGTACCTGGAAGGCCGCTCCATCGCCGCCCTCGCCCGCGACCACGGCGTCAGCCGCGGCGCGATCCGCACCGCCGTCGCCGACCTCCTACCCGACCACACCGCCATCGAGGGAGGACGTCCCCGCCCCGGAACTGCCGGTCACCCTCGACATGCCGGGCAAGGTCGCCGACTTCCTCCGCGCGGCCGACCTGGAGCCCGCCGAGCGGGCCGCGCTCGACCAGGGGGCGACCGTACGGCGAGGCCAGGGCTACACCCTGCGCGTCAGCGCCGTCCCCGCCGTGCACCGCCAACTCCTCGACCGCTGCCAGCCCCTCGACGGCGGCCAAGCAGTCCCCGCGCTCCCGGCCCAGCGCAAAGCCCGCCGCGAGTACGAGAACCGCACCGAAGTGGGCGGCACATGTGCGGGTGCCGCCCGGTCAGCTCCCGTCCGGGGACAGCCAGCCGATGTGGCGCAGGACGGGCACGATCCGGAAGTGGATGAAGGCGAGCACCGGCGTCTCGTCATCCGCGGCGGGAAAGTACAGGGCGTGCTGGAGGGCCTTCTCGTCCTGCGGATCGTCCAGGTCGACACCAGGCAGGTCCAGCCGGTCGAACGCGGGCTTCAAGGTGACGCCCTCTCGTGCGGTCAGCTTCCGGAGGTGGCGCAGCCCCACCCAGTTCGCGAGATCCGCTGTCGTGAGGGACTTCTTGATTCGTGGCCTCCCCAGCGGGTCGACATACGTGGGGTAGACCATGATGCGCAGTTTCGCACCGCCCGAGGAGTCGGAGATCCCGGAGCGCAGCCGGTTGTGCAGGCTGGAGAGGGCTGCGGGCATCTCGGGGACGACCGCGGGCTTGTAGAGCACCAGGTCCCGCTCGCTGTTCTCCCAGTGGTTGTCGTGCACCGTCAGCGACGGACGCCCGGGGACGCGCAGCTCCCACTCGACGGCGCTCGCGACAGAAGCCTCGCCCGAACAGGTCGTGCCCGTCTTCTTCGTACGCGCTCCGTTGTTGCGCGACAGCGTGAGACCGTTTAAGAGTCGCACGAGTGGTGCTCACCCCCGAAATCGTTGCTCGCACTCAGGCCCGGCGCGCCAGATCCAGCGCCGCCGTATGCACGAACCAGTCCAGTACCCCGCAGATCTCGTCACCGTGCTCGGCGAAGACCCGCACCGGGAACGACGGACGCAGTTCCAGCTTCGCCTCGGGCAGGTCGATGCCGTCGATCTTGTTGAGCCGGTGCAGGAACTCTCGGCGCTGTTCCGTGTCGTCGAAGGGGCTGCGGTCCTTGAGGTACTGGAAGACGACCTCCACCGTTCCGCTTACGGGGTAGATCGCGACCGGCCACATCAGATGGGGCCGCCTGCTCGTTCCGGCGTCGAGCATCGGAAAACAGCTGGTCTCCTCGTGCCGGCCGTAGTTGACGTAGCCGCCCTGGCGGCGCCAGAAGTCGAGTGCTGCCAGGACCCCGGCGAGCGCCTCAGGGCAATGCCCCTGCAACTGCGTGCGGAACCGCTCGGCCGCCTGCGCGTCCTCCCCGTCGGGAAGCGGGTCGTGCGAGACCTGCTGCGCGACGTCCTTGCCCAGCAGGGTGGCCAGCTCCGCTGCGGTCAGGCGTTGCGAACGGTGAGCTCGCCCCGAGGGGTCGAACCTCACTCCCTCCCCCGTCAGCAGGTCCTGCGGCGGCTGCCTGTCACTGCCGTCCGGCCACCGGAAGTCGGGAGAGATCTTGCCGTCCGCGTTGAGGACCCGGTAAGCCCCGATCACAGACGGATTGGAGCCCAGGTACCTGCCGACGGGCACCGGGTGGCTGCCGATCAGCTCGGCCACGTCGCCGTACGTCGTCCACGTGCCACTCGGCATCGCCACCAGAGCCGCCCGCAGTTCGGCCCAGCCCGGCCACTCCTCGTCGGCCGGCTTGACCCCGCCGGTCGGACCAGGCCACAGTCCCACCGCCCGCTCCGTCAGACGGTCGGCGCGGTCCAGGATCTCCACCTTGCCCCAGCGCTGCGCCGAGGCGATCTCCAGGTTCATGCGCAGGGCGCTCGACTCGAGGATCTGTTGCTTGCGTTCGAACGGGTGGTTGGAGAGTTTCGCGTTGTCACCGGTCAGTGTGAGGTTGCCGAGCGTGTGCACCAGCAGGTCGTGCAGCTCCTGGGGAGTCTGGTTCGGCTCGGTCTCGTCGGCGAGCAGGTCGAACCACGCAGGGGCCGGACGTTGCGGGAGAATATGCTCCACGCTGAGGGACGCCTTGGCGAAGTCGACGGGCTCCGTGGGGCGGTAGCTCTCCTCCAGGCGGCGCAGGATGTAGCCGCGCTGCGGAGGGCGGCCGCTCCAGTAGAAGGGCTTGCTGCGGATCGCCTCGCGCAGCTCCTCGTCGCCCGGCCACCGCCGGCGCCGGCCGGACAGGAACCGCCGGACGGCTTCGGCCGCCGGGCGGTCGGTCTCCAGTTCCTTCGGTGCCTCCATGAAGATCCGGTTGAGGCCGGTGGTCGGTGTCTGGCAGATGAGACGCCGCACCAGGTAGGACTCGACGTACAGCAGGGCCTGCGCCGCATCGTCGGGCGTCGTGCTCCCGGCGGCGACGAGGTCCAGCAGGTGGAGTGCGAGCGGATAGTGGGTCTGACCGCCCCAGGCCGCAAGGCGCTCCAGCACCGCGCGGAGTGCGGGCGACGGCTCGCGCTGAGGCTCGATGATGCGGAGGAACCGCTGCCCGCGCTCGGCCAGTTGTGCGATCTCGCGCTGCAGGGCGTCCTCGTCGCCGGCCAGTGGCTGGAGCCGCTTCTGCTGCTCGCGGTGATCTCGCTCTGCTTCGTCTTGTAGTGGCCGCGTACGACCAGGTCCAGCCAGACGAGGAGTTCGAGGTTCTTCGGGCCGAGGCTCTGCTGCATGGGCAGCCACAGCTCCTGGTAGACCCGCTCACCCCGCTTGGGCAGAAGCATGAAAACGTAATTGCGCAGCAGGTCGCTCTGGCTGAGCCCGACACCCGTGTTGTTGATCGACTCGAAGATCCGGTAGACGTTGTCCCCGGACTCGGCGGTGATCTCCACGATCGAGAGCAGGTCCTTGAGAACGGTTTCGACGGTCCCGATCCACCGCTCGTCGCCGGCCTCCTGGCCCCCGGCGAGCGCACCGCGGAAGAACCGGTAGGCCGCACCGATGTTGTCGCTCCCGCCGGCCTCGGCCCGGGACTGAACGCAAGCGGCGTATGCCTCCCGGTCCGCTTGCGTGGGCAGCAGCCGATAATGGTCGAGCCCCTCGTGGAACTCGTTGACCAGTATCTGCCGGTGCACCCTGTCGACGCCGCGCGGATCGCCGGTCTCCCAGAGATGGTCGCGTAGAGCGGTGAACGCCAGCATCAGCGTGGTCAACCGCTGCTGACCGTCCACGACCAGCCACCGCTGCACGCCGCCGGCCTGAATCTGGCCAGGGGCCAGCACCACCGAGCCGAGGAAGTGCGGAGCCGTGCGCTCCCCGGAGACATGCTGGTCGACGAGTTCGCCGACGTCCTCCCACAGGCGCTTCAGCTGGTCTCTTCCCCAGCTGTACGTGCGCTGATAGAGCGGTACTTGGAACTGTTTGTCCCCTTGGACGAGCTTCAGGAAGGTGATCTCCTGGGCGCGCATGCGCTTCCTTTCCCTGCCGGGTGCACAGGTCTTGCCGGTCCGTCCAGCCCTTCGGCCCTGAGGACAGCGGTCAGCTGAATCTATGCCCCGTCAGGCGTCCTTGTCCGCCGGTCCAATGCCCGACTGGTTGGTGATCCTGGGCATCGTCTCGTTGGGGGACCGGCGCAGAAGCTTGATGGTCCGGCCTTCCACCCAGGCATTCCACGCCTTGAGGTAGTAGAGCAGGTGCTCGCGGGAGTCGTCGCGGCGACGGTGTGTCCTGCCCGCGGCCAGGCTGAGCATGGTGTTGCGCAGGGTGAGGCGAGGGTCGCCCGATTCCAGCCTTGCGCCGGTGACGACTCCGTCCTTCCAGGAGGACTGATCGATGTCGGGCCGGGCCTCCGTGGTGACGTACCAGCCGATTGTCGCAGCTGTGACAGTGATGCGGCATGCGCGGTTGAGCGCGATGCCGTGGTGCAGCGCGTCGCGGATGCCGGGGTGCTTCTCGAGCATGACCAGAAGCTGGTCGTTGCTGGTGACGGATGAGCCGCCGCTCCAGGCGGAGTTCGGTACGGACAGGTAGAGGTGGAGTCCGCGCAGGGCTGCGGCCAAGTGCGTCGCGTTGGTCTCACCCGCAAGTGCGAGAGCGTCCCGGCCGGTGCGCTTGCGCCCGGTGTCCATCACGGTGAAGGCAGTGCGGGGCACGCCGTGTGTGACGGTCAGGGGCACCGTGATCCCGGCCTTGGCGATTGCCGCCAGCCGGTGCTGACCGTCGATGAGTACGTCGTCCTCGTCAAAGGCGATGCCCTGGTGCGTCAACTGCCATTCGCCGCGCTGGATCTGGCCGACCAGCTGCTGCACCGTGCTCTTGCTGAGAGGTCGGTTGTTGGTGTTGCGAGTGAGCCACTCCGCTGCCAACTGGGGTGAGACGTCGAGCACTTCCATGTGCATGGTACGTGTGCCTTTCTCCGGGAACGGTTGGGACCTCGGACAGGCGAAGCCAGAGCCACCATCCTGCGACATTACTGTGAACTCAGTCAACTTACACGCGTTGTTGCCGGGGTGTTCCTGGAGGGTGGCGCGGGCGCTCGCCGAGCCGATAAGGGGTTCAAATGCGGCGATGAGGGACCTGGCTGCCGGGGTTTTGAGGGTTTCGTTCGCGATGGGTGACGCGAGGCGTTCCGTATGGCGGTGGTCCCGGTGGCGTTCCTGATACCATCGGTCCGTGTGCTCAGTTCACACCCAAGTTGACGTGCCGGGGGGTGCGTTGCGTTCGTGCTTGATGTGGCCGGGGCGGGATTTCACAAGGTGGCCACCATGTGGCCCTGAGCAGCAGTGGGGTGGCGTGTGAGCCAGGGTGAGAGTGGCCTGAGCGACGGTGTGCGGCCGGTCGGTTCCGTCTACCAGTACGACGACGGGCTGCACGTCCGCGTCGACGACGTCGTGCCGTACGTGCTGGTCGATCCCGAGGACTCGTACGGGTACCGGCAGGGCGACGACCTGGTGCGATGCACTCTGTACCTGAGCAACGGCACCGGTCGGCCCATCAACGTGGACGGCATCGGCCTGCGCCTCCGGAGCGGGCCGTACGGAAAGACGGGCCGCCAGGTACAGGACTGTCGGACCGACGTGCTCGACGACGAACTCGAAGGCACGTTGCGCACGGGCCGTAGGATCTCGGCGACGTGGGCCTACAGCATTCCCGCCGGCACCGCCGCGGAGCTGGACATCGAGGTGCGGTTCCCGCCTTCGCACGACCGCGAGAGCGTCACCTTCACCACGGCCGTGGCCGCTGGGTCCGCCCCCGTCGGCACCCGCGTGGCGAATGCAGGCACCACGCCCCCATGGCTCCCGGACCAGGCGGCGCTGTTCGGCGATCAGCAGCAGTCCCTGTTCGCGGACGCTGGACCGGAGCCCACGGGTGGCCACGGCGGTCTCGTCGAGGGAGGCGGACCTCAGACCACGGGCCCGGTAGTGCTCGGGGCCGTGCCGGCGCAGCCGACCAGCGCCGACCGGCAGGCCGCATTCGCCCGGACGCAGGAGCCGCCCGCCGACAAGACCGACGCCACACGCGTCCGGCAGATTTTCCGGTTCCTCGCCGAGGCAGAGGAGTCGAAGGCCCGGCCCGTCCGCACTCTCGACGGCGCGGCCGGCACCGTGTGGTTCGAGGAGCTGCCGGACGACCCCAGCGTCGAGGTGATGCTCGACGGAGTGCTCACCACGGACGATCCGGCCTGGCTGACCGTCGCCCGCCCCGAACGGGAGGACGCCCCACACCCCAAGACCCTGCTCGCGCCCTGGGTGGACGAGACGCGCGTCCGTGACTTCAAGCAGACCCGCGCCCCGCACCTGCGCCGGCGGATCGAGCCCGAATTCCCGGACTGGTCCCAGGGCATCCCGCTCGAAAAGACCTATCACGAGCTGGACGAGCACCCGAAGCGGGAGAAGATCGAGAAGCTGTACGCCGCCTGGGAACAGGAGTGGCTCGCCTGGGCGGAGCGACGTCGGGCGATCGACCCCCTCGTCAAGCTGTACGACCGGCTGCACAAGATGCACGAGGACGCCGACAACCTCGGCGAGGCGTACGAACTCGTCCTCGGGTTCGGCCGGCTGACCTGGCAGACGACCGGTGGCCAGCGTGTGGAACGGCACCTGGTCACCCACCGGGCCACCATCCATCTCGACCCGTCCACCGGCATGCTCACGGTCGCCCCGGACCCGACTGGCGTCGGCCTGGAACTGGAAGAGGGCATGCTGGAAGGAACCCAGCACGTCCTGGGGCCCGTGCGCGAGGGGATCGTCGAGGTGCTGGAAGGCGCCTCCGACGTGACGGACCCTGAACACCTCGAAGCCCTGCACACTGCCCTGCGCAGTTGGGTCAACGCCGCGCACAGCGCCGGAAGCTACCTGCCGACCGTGGAGCGCGCCAAGCCGCGAAACCTCGACGTGCCGCAGGTGGGACTCACACCCGGACTCGTTCTGCGGGAACGCAGCCGTCGGTCGACGATGGACGCCCTCAAAGCCATCGCCCGTCAGATCGACGCCGGCACCCGTCCCACCGAGCTGCTCGGCTACATCGCCGGCCGCGACGGGGCGCTGACCGCCGCCGACCTCGCCGCGGCCGAGGGCGACGGGACGGAGACCGGCACCGGCGAGATGTACTTCGCGCTCCCCGCCAACGAGGAGCAGCGCACGATCGCCGAACGTCTGCGCGCCAACCGGCTCGTCGTCGTACAGGGCCCGCCCGGCACCGGCAAGACGCACACCATCGCCAACCTGGTCACGGACCTGCTCGCCCAGGGCAAGCGGGTCCTCATCACCAGCCACACTCCGCGCGCCCTGCGCGTCCTGCGGGACAAACTGCCGGAGTCCATCCGTGACCTGTGCGTGAGCCGTACCGAGGACGGCGCGGCCGCCCAGCGAGAGCTCGAGGCGTCCGTCCAGAGGATCCTCAGCGAGTACGCCGGGTACGACCCGAAGGCCTCCCAGAAGGAGATCCGTACCCTCCAGGCACGGCTCGCCGCGGCCCGGTCCGCCCAGCAGGCCATGGTGCGCGACCTCGCCGTGCTGCGCGAGCAGGAGACCCACCGCTTCGAGGCGGAGATCGGTGATTACAGCGGCAGCCTCCAGGAGATCGCCGAGCGTCTCACCGCCGAGGCAGGACGGTACGACTGGCTCGGCCAGGTCCCGCAGGAACAGCCCACCCTGAGCGCCGATGAAGCTCTCCGTCTCCTGCACACGACCCGCGCTTTCACTCCCCACCACCAGGCCCTGGCGGCCGAGGTACCCGGCCCCTCCGAGCTGCCGAGCCCCAGCGACCTCGAGGAGGCCGTCTCCGTCGTGCGTTCGGCGGACCAGGCGCACGCGGCGGTGCGGCAGGACCCGCTGAGCCAGGAGTACGACGCGGCTGTGCGCGGGCTCGGTGAAGCCGAACAGCAGCGGCTCTCGACGGCTCTCGACGCCTTCTCCACCGCCCGTGCCCGCGCCGCGTCTCTTGCCGCCTCGGCCGGCGAGTGGGCCGTGGTGCTCCTGAAGGAGGTGACCGAGGGGCGTGATTGGCAGGCGCGCAGCCGACAGGCCGCCGTCACCGATGCCCTCGTGGCCGTCGATGTCTCGCTTGCCACGCTGGGCACCGCGATGGTCAGCGGCCTGGAACAGTACGACCCGCCCACCGCTCTCGGCCAGGCCACTACCCTGCACGACGGGCTGGCACAGGGACAGAAGCTCCGCGGGCCGCTCGGCATGCGCTCGAAGCTGGCCAAGGCCGTCGGTGCGTTCGCGGAGATCGTCCGTGTCGACGGGCGGGCTCCGGAGGATGCCGAATCCGCGGCCGTCGTCCTGGCCCGCGTTCAGCTCGAACTGCGCCTCGCCCAGGTCGAATCCGAGTGGGGAACCCCCGCCGGCGCCTGGCAGGGGCACGGTCCGCGACTCGCTCGCCTGCGGCAGGACAGCGAGGTACTGGAAGCGCTTCTCGCCGTCGCCGCCGCCCGCACCGACGTGCTCACCGCCGCGGCCACCTCGCCGGAGCTGGCCGTCGCCACCTGGCACGACCCGTCCGTCGAGAACGCCGTACGAGCCCTGCTGCGCGCGGCGACCACGCTGCGCGCGGCAGAGCAGTCGCGCAGGATCATCGCGGTCACCGAGGAGCTGCTGCGCGCCTGGACCGACCGGCCCGGCGTCTCACCCGCCGTTCAGCGCGCGCTCGACAGCGTGCGCACCCAGGACCCCGACGGCTACCGCGAGTTCAGCCATGAGATCGCCGAGGTCCGCGAGGCCGCCCGGCTGCGGGCCGAACAGCACGCGGCACTCGCCCGCGTGCGCGAGGCGTTCCCCGTACTCGCCGGGCGGATAACCGACGCCCCCGAGGACTCCGCCTGGGACACCCGGCTGCCGCACCTCGCCGAGGCCTGGGCCTGGTCCGCGTGGCGTGTCCGCATGGAGCGGCTCACCGATCCGGAGGCCGAGCGCACGCTGCGCAAGCGGCTGTCGGAGGCCGACGATGAGGCACGCATCATGCTCGCCAGGCTCGCCGCCGACCGCGCCTGGCATCGCTGCCTCGGACTGCTCACCGGCGACCAGTCCCGAGCGCTCAGCGCGTACCAGCAGGCCGCCCGCCGCATCAAGGGCAAGTACCAGCACCGCTACCGGCGCGACGCTCAGGCCGCACTGCGCAAGGCGCAGACAGCGGTGCCAGCCTGGATCATGCCGCTGCATCAGGTCGCGGAGACCGTGCCCATGGACCGGCCCGGCTTGTTCGATGTCGTCATCGTCGATGAGGCCAGCCAGTCCGGCCTGGAGGCCATGCTGCTGAGCTGGCTCGCCGACCGGATGGTCGTCGTCGGCGACAGCAAGCAGGTCAGCCCCTCCAACGTCGGCCTCAAGCAGGACGAGTACTTCCACCTGAGGGACCGGCTGCTCACCGCACTCGAGCCGCACGTTCGCAGCCTGTTCGGTCCCGAGTCCAGCTTCTTCGATCTCACGGAAGCCCTCTCCGCGGGCCGGGGCACGCTCATGCTCAAGGAGCACTTCCGGTGCATGCCGGAGATCATCTCCTTCTCCAACGAGCTTTGCTACAACGGCCGGCTGCAGCCGCTTCGGCAGTACGGTGCCGACCGGCTGGCCCCCGTCCGCACCGTGTACGTCGAGGACGGCGAAGCCTTCGGCACCAACACCCGGCTGACCAACACCGCGGAGGCCGAAGCACTGGTCGACGCCGTCGTGCGCTGCTGCGCCGACCCCGTGTACGACGGGAGGACCATGGGCATCGTCAGCCTCCGCGCCGCCAAGGGGCACGTGACAGAGCTGGAGAATCTCCTCGCCGAACGCCTCGACTACGAGCAGCGTGAGGAGCGGCGTATCCGGGTGGGCGACGCCGAGGACTTCCAGGGCGACGAGCGCCACGTCATGTTCATCTCCTGCCTCAACTCGGCCACCACCGCCGCGGGAACCGTGCCGGGGGGCTTCAACGGCAAGACGTACGAGCAGCGGCTCAACGTCGCAGCCTCCCGCGCCCAGGACCAGGTGTGGGTGTTCCACAGTGCGCGCATCGAACAGTTCCACGAGAACGACCTCCGCCGGCAGTGGCTCGATCACCTCACCCGGCCCGCGGAGGAGGACACCGTCGCGGTCAACGGCGAGGTACTGCCGGACGTACGGCACGAGGCATTCGACAGCCTGTTCCAGCAGAAGGTGTACCGGGAGCTGACGGCGCGTGGCTACCGTGTGCGGCCCGGATACCGCGTCGGCCGCCACACGATCGACCTGGTCGTCGAGGGCGGGACACGCAGGCTCGCGGTGGCCTGCGACGGCGACGCCTTCGCGGACGGCGAGGACGCGTCCACCGCGGCCGCCCTGCAGCGTGACCTGGAGCGCGTCGACTGGACTTTCGTCCGCATCCGCGGAAGCCGGTTCCACCTCGACCGTGAGCAGGCGCTCGCACCGCTCTGGGCCGAGTTGGAGCGGCTGGGCATCGAGCCGGTAGGTGAAGAGGAAGGGGAGCCCGGCACTCCTGCCGAGGATGCGGATGCGCAGACGGAGGTCTCGTCGGTCCCCGACCCGGACGGGAGCGACCAGGAAGGGGACAGCCGGGACCACGAGGTCACGGAGGGCACGAGCCGGGGGGCCGATGCACGGGCAACCGGCGACACGCCGGCCCGGCGGGCGGCATCCGTCTCCCAGTCCAGGGACCCGCGCGAGTCCGGGCCGGATCCTTCGAGGGACGCGGCCCCGGCCCCGCGCCCGCACACCGGGGCGTCGGCGGCCACGACCCCGGCAGTGTCCGTGGCCCCGGCGCCGCGAGCACAGGAGCCGCCCCGAGTCACCCGAAGTCCTCTGCCGGTTCAGCAAATTCCAGCCGCCGCCTTCCAGCGGCTGGTCCGCGAGATGCAGGAGTTGCAGATCGCCGTCGACGCTCCCGACGAGACTCCCGACGGTGTGGACGCGGCGAACCTCGTCTTTATCCGTAAGACACAGGCCGATCAGCGTGACCGACGGACGCAACGCCTCGGTTTCCTGCGGGCGTTCATCGACGCCGTCCGTGTCGGGCGGGAGACGGCCACGCCGAAGATCGTGATCCCCGGCGCGCTCCTTGTTCTGGAGTTCGACGGCCAGGTCGATGGCGACACGCTGTACACGGTCGCCGAACTGCCCACCGACGAGGCGGACATCGTTTCTCCGTCGTCTCCGCTGGGCCACGCGCTGATGTGGCAGCCGGCGGGACGTGAAATCTCCTACGACGCCTCTCAGAACAAGACACACACGGTCGTCGTCCGGGAAATCCGGGCCTGAAAACTCTGGGCGCAGGCCGGACCGGGATCGGGAACGTCCGCCTCCGCCGCTGGCCCCCGCCGCCCAAACCCGGCTCGCGGTTCACGCGGCGGGGCCCTGCGCCTCTCATCCGGCGACCGGGTCCAGCAGGCGGCTCCGCTCACCGTTCCACGAGATCGCCAGCGCGTCGCGGGCCCGCGTGCAGGCCACGAACAGCAGGCAGTGCTCGGCCAGAAGATCCGACTGGTGCTGAACGCGATCCACGTCGGCCGGCGTCACCTGCGGGGCGAAGGGCAGCACGCTCGACGTCACGCCCACGACGGCCACGCACCGGAACTCCAGCCCCTTCATCGCGTGCATGGTGGCCACCCGTACGCCGGATACGGACGGCCCCGGATCGTCCCTGACCGCGACCGCCGGGATGCGCTCGCGTCGCAGGCGTGTGATGACCGCGTCGACCAGCGTGTTGAACCGGGCGCACACCGCCACCTCGGACGGCTTGACCCCATCCTGGTCGATCCAGGTCCGGATCTGCTCGATCAATGCCCGCAGCTCCTCGTCCTGGCTGCCGTATCCGCGTGCCGCCGGAACGCGGCCGTGGAGCTGGGAACGGTAGCCCCGGAGCGAATCCCGGCCACCGTCATCGTCGTCGTCCTCACCGAGCCGGCCCACGGGCTGACCGTCGAGGAGGGATGCGGACCAGCGCAGGATCTCCTCCGTGCTGCGGTAGTTGAGGCGGAGCCGGGACGTGCGTCCTCGGACGTTGATGCCCAACGAGCGCAGTGAGACGCGGGAATCGTAGATGCGCTGATGCGGGTCGCCGACGATGAACATGTCGTCGGACTGGGGAGCCGCGCAGGCACGCAGCACCCGCCACTGTGCCGGATGGAGATCCTGGGCCTCGTCCACGACGACGTGGCGGTAGCGCGGCCCGCCCTCGGCCAGGATCCGTGCGGCCTGGTCGCACAGCTGCGTGTACGTCGCCGAGTCGCGTGAGGCCAGGTCTGCCGTGAACCGTTCCATGACGCGCCACAGCCGGGCCCTTTGCACCCGCCCCACCTGGGTGCCGCGCCCCCGCCGTACACAGCGCAAGTACTCCTCGGGTGTGCGCAGCCCCTGCGCCAGGACGACGTTGCGGAACTCCTGGGAGAGGAACCGCTCCGTCCACGGGAGTTCCTCCCGTGCGGTGGCACGGGTCCAGGCGCTCTTCTCGGCGGCGGCCGAAAGGGGCTTCGGGGAACTGCCCCGCGCCTCCCGGATGACCCGCGCGGCCAAAGAATCCACCGTTGTGACGTCGACGCGATTCAGCAGGTGGACGTCGGCGTCGCCGAGCAGGAGCGCCATGCTGTCCCGCAGCGCGGCCGCCATGGCATTGGTGAAGGTGGTGAGCAGGATCCGGTCGCCCTCACGGCCGGTACGCAGCAGATGCCGGACCCGGTGCAGGGCGACGACCGTCTTGCCGGTGCCGGGCCCCCCGGTGACCTGAGCGGGTCCGTTGAAGCCGGGGTGGTATGCGTAGCGGCGCTGAGCAGGGTGGAGGAAGATGCGCCAGCGGGTGAGATCCTCGGTGAGGATCCGCTCCAGCTCGCCGGGCCCCGTCACTTCCACGATGCGGTTGGGCGTGTTCAGAATCGCCTCGGTGAGGGTGACCGTCGGCCGGTCCTCCGCCGTACGCACGGTCTGCCCCCGGGGAGCGATCAGTTGCTCCCAGACGTCTTCGGGGGAGTAGTCGGCGGCCAGGTACTCCAGCACCTCGTATTGGTCCGCGGGCATCATGGGCGGTGCCATGACCGTCAGATCCTCGGCCGTGACACAGACGCGGGCCAGGCGCAGGACCTGGTCGTCGATGCCGAGGTCGCGCAGCACGGTGTCGGAGTGCTCTTCGAAGAGGCGGGCGGGGGTTGCCACCGCCTTCGTTTCGAAGTACGTCTCCATGTGTTCCAGGGCCTCGACGTTGCGCACCTCCAGGCCTCCGGTGGCGCCGTTGACCGAGTAGGCGCGCTTGCAGGCCCAATTGATCGCCTCGTCATGAGGAGCGACCCGAAGGAGTGTGAACAGGTCGCTTCCGTCGTCGGGCGCCAGGAGAACGCCCCGGTAGAACTTGGTGATGCGTATCGTGCGGATCCGGGGATCGCGCGCCCGCTCGAGCTTCTCCAGGTGCATGCCCTTGCTGGCGTGGAGTTGGGGCACGGTCATGCCCCGGAACATCTGGATCGCGTCGTTGACTTCCTTCTGGACGGGTCTCTGCAGCGAGATGAGGTCCGCGACGAAGTCGTCGGAGAGGGCGAGTCGGGGCATCGGCGTCCTCGGGGCGCGGGGCGGGCGGTGTCGAGGACCAGCCTAGAGACTCGCCCGGCCCGGAGCGACGGAGCGAGCGATCTTCATTGTGTGAACTCTGTCAACGGTCTATATTTTCGTGCTGTTGCACGATCGACCCACGCTCGTGCCCACCGGACCCGTCCGAGAGGACTTACCGAATGCCGGCCCAGCCTGCCCAGGCCGCTCTCCCGCACCCGCTCGACGAAGTTCCCCAAACGTTCCGTGCCGGGGATTCGTACGCGGTACGGGACGGACTCGTGACCTACATCCGCCGCGACCTGCTGGGGCCCTGGGACGGCGAGACGGAGACCCTCTCGAATGCCTCCTCAGGGCCGCGCGACCGGTACCTCGTCGGCATGCTCGGGCCGCGGCCCCAGACCGTCACCGCGGACCGGATCGCACTCGCGGCCGCCCAGAGTGCGGACAGCGAGTCGGGCGACGAGCAGGAAGGTGACGACAGGGAGCCCCAGGACCGGTTGACTCCGCAGGCCGCCGGCCACATATGGGCATCGTCCATGGGGCTGTCCTTCACCGTTCCCGCCTCTGTCGGCACGCTCAGCGTGACCGTCCGCTGGGGCCGCTACACCCAGTCGGAAGAAACCACGGACCGGGGCACGACCCGCAGGGTCTGGTCGCGCGAGCCGATCGAGCACCCGGTGGACGTCGACGTGACCGGCACGGCCGACCGTATGGTCGAGCTCGAAGGCGACGCCGCCGTCCTTGACGTGCAAGTACGGCACGTACAGCCGCAGACTGTCCGAACCGACGCCGAGGACCTGCGCGTCGTCGAACTGGCCCTGGTGAACCGGCAAGAGGACAGCCGAGAGGCTCGCGACGCGCACTGGCTCTTCCAGACCGAGATCGACGTCACCGCCTTTCCGGACGACCAAGCCGCGGTCTTCCTCCCGGTCGACGACCCTCTCGATCCCGGGAACCGGGGCAATGTCCCGGAAGATCCCGAGGACCGGCGGCTACGCCTCCTCTACCGGGACAGCCTCAGCCACGCCAAGGGCCGTAACGTCGCTGTGCACGCACAGGTGCGAGACGGTGAGCGCAACGCGCACCGCCTCACGACCACCTGGCTCCCCGAGTACGACGTCCGGGCCACCACCGCACCGACGCTCGAGGAGCAGGATCTTCTCCGTGGGCTGGAGCTCGGCATGGACGAACTCGCCTCGCTGGCCACGCCCGCACGCCGGACCGAACTCAGCGCAGCACTCGCACCGCTGGCCGACGGCTACGGCACCTGGCTCGGACAGCAGCGGCACACAGCCCGCTCGCTCCCCGACGACCTGCGCGCTTCGGCCGGCGCCGCCGTTGAGCAGGCGTTGGACATCTGCGACCGCATAACGCTGGGCATCGACAGGCTCGTCGCCGACGACACGGCCCTGGAGGCCTTCCGGTTCGCCAACCGGGCCATGGCACTCCAGCGCCGCAACACCGCCATCGCCACCGCCCGCGCCGGCCGTGAGGACGACCGAGACTCCTACCGGGAGGCGTACGACGAGGTCTACGCCAAGGGCAAGGAAGCCGCCAGCTGGCGCCCGTTCCAGCTCGCCTTCGTCCTGCTGAACCTCGACTCCTTCAGCCGGCCCGGACACCCGCACCGCGGCACCGGCCGCGAAGCACTCGTCGACCTGCTGTTCTTCCCGACCGGTGGGGGCAAGACCGAGGCATATCTGGGCCTCGCGGCCTACACGTTCGCGCTGCGACGGCTGCAGGGCACAGTCGGCTCGGGAACGGAGGCACGCAGCGGCGAGGCGGGCGTCGGTGTGCTCATGCGCTACACCCTCCGCCTTCTGACCGCTCAGCAGTTCCAACGGGCCGCCGCCCTTGTCAGTGCCTGCGAGGTGCTGCGCCGCGAGGAGTTCGCACGAGACATCCGCTGGGGCGCCACACCGTTCCGCATCGGACTCTGGGTGGGTACCTCCGTCTCGCCCAACTGGTTCGACGAGGCCAAGGAGCAGATCGCCGACGCCAGGGAGAGCGCGAGCGACAAACACGCCCGAGTCCTCCAGGTCCTCACCTGCCCCTGGTGTGGCAGCGGGCTGACGGCCCGCTCCCACATGGAGTACGACGAAGGACGGCGCCGTGTCCTGCTGTACTGCCCGCACGGCGAAGGCGAGGACCGCTGCCCCTTCTCACGGCGCGAAGCCCTCGGAGAGGGCATCCCCGTGCTCACCGTCGACGAGGAGATCTACCGGCTCGCCCCGTCCCTGCTGATCGCCACGGTGGACAAGTTCGCCCAGCTTCCGTGGAACGGGTACGCCGGTCTGCTGTTCGGCAGGGTGACGGAGATCTGCCCCCGCCACGGCTACCGCCACGACGACCTCGACGCCAAGACCGGCTGCGGAGGCCGTCACAACGCGAGAGGCGACCTGCGCGGCGTCACCGCACAGCCCGTCACCCGCCTGCGGCCCCCGGACCTGATCATCCAGGACGAGCTGCACCTGATCTCCGGCGCGCTCGGCACCACCGTCGGCCTCTTCGAAGCCGCCGTCGATCAGCTGTGCACCTGGAGCATCACCGACGTCCGTGGACAGCGCCACGAAGTCGGGCCCAAGATCGTCGCATCGACGGCGACCACCAAACGCGCTGCGGATCAGGTACTCGGCGTCTTCGGCCGCAAGGTCGCCGTCTTCCCGCCGCAGGTCCTCGACGTCGGAGACACGTTCTTCTCCCGGCAGGTCGAGTTGAGCCGCGAGAACCCCGGCCGCCGTTACCTGGGCGTGTGCGCGCACGGCACCCGCCTCAAGGCCGCGGAAATTCGGGTCGCCGAAATCCTCCTGCTCGCCGGGCAGCAGCTCTTCGACGACTTCGGCACGCCGGCAGACCCGTATATGACACTCGTAGGCTACTTCAACGCCACCCGCGAACTCGCGGGCATGCGGCGGTACATGGACGACGACATCACCACCCGCGTGCGCTCCAATGGCAGCCGGAAAGGCGAGGACACGCTGGCCGATCGCATCGTGAGCAGAGCAGGCATGCTCAGTATCCACGAGCTGACCTCCCGCATCTCCTCGGCCGACATCGGTGCGGCCCTCAAGCGCCTGGAGATCGCGTTCGATCCCGAGCGCGACACCTCGGAGCGGCGGCGCGCCTTCCTGCGTGAGTACGCGACGGCGATGAAGGAGAAGCGCGAACCCCGCGCCGCCATGACGCCGACCGCCCGGCAGGCAGTCGATGTCGTCCTCGCCACCTCCATGCTGCAGGTGGGTGTCGACGTCTCCCGGTTCGGTCTGATGCTCGTCGTCGGCCAGCCCAAGAACACCGCCGAGTACATCCAGGCGTCCTCGCGCGTCGGCCGTGACGCCAGGCGCCCAGGACTCGTCGTGACCCTCTACAACTGGTCACGCCCCCGAGACCTTGCCCACTACGAGGACTTCGAGCCCTACCACGCCACGTTCTACCGCCAGGTCGAAGCTCTCTCCGTCACCCCCTTCACCCGCCGCGCCCTCGACCGGGGCGTCGCCGCCACCTATGTCGCCGCGTTGCGGCAGGCGGCATACGACACGTCCCGGAACTTGGACGCCCACCACGTCGACCTCGACGGGCCCCTTGCCCAGGACGTCGAACGCCGGTTGCTGGAACGGGCCGAACGCGTAGGGGGCGAGCGGCCCCGCCGGTACCTGAGCGAACGTCTGGACCGGCTGAAGGACGAATGGCGCCGCAAGCGCGACGAGAACAGCTCGGCCCTCGGCTACCGGAAGGAGAAGCGGAAGACGATAATCGTGAACGGACTCCTGAGGCGGGCAGACGGATCCCGGTGGACCGAGCTGACGGTCGGCATGTCGATGCGCGAGACGGAGAACGAGATCAACCTCCTCTTGCCCGGCGGCGGGGCTTTTCTCGAAGAATCCTCAGGAGGCGGCCCCGACTGGAACTTCGGGGCGTCCGACACCGACTTCGAGACCGACCATGACATGGCGGCCACCGTCGACAGCGACGAGTACGGCCTCACCACAGCCGACGCAACCAGGAAGGCGCAGCGATGAGCACCCATGGCAATCGCAGGGTCGGCGCCATCCGCCCCAGCCACCTCATGTTCACCGCCGGTATCGGCTCACTCGTCGACCTGCCGAACTTCTCGGTTCTCGTCAAAGGACTCGACTCCTGGAGCTATTCCGGCATCACCGAGTACGACATCGACGAACCTCGGCTGCGCGCCGCCGTCAACCGATCCCTCCAGCGCTACGGGCGCGGACAGATCGAGCAGTTGCGCGCCGCTCCCTGGCTGCAAGGCGGGGACACAGACCCCAAGGGCTGGGCGGCACAAGGAGTCGGGGTACCCGTCACGCCGTTCCCCCAATGGCTGCGCTGCACCGCTTGCAATGTGCTGGCCGCCGTCGACTCCGGCGAGTTCGCCTTCATCAACTCCAACCCGCGCACGCCGCACGAGGCGAAATTCGTCCACGATTGCAAGCGCGGGAAGCCACTCGCCGTGGCTGCCCGCTTCACCCTTGTCTGCACGGCCGGCCACCTCGACGAGTTCCCGTACACCGCATACGTCCACCACGCACAGGCCTGCGGCAAGACCCCACGCCCGAAGCTGCGCATGAAGGACCACGGCGGCAACCAGGCCGCCAACGTGACCATCGAGTGCGTCGCCTGTGGCGAGAAGCGCAACATCCGGGAGGCGATGGGCGAACGCGGCCGCCGCAACCTGCCCCAGTGCCGCGGACGGCACCCGCACCTCGGCACGTATGAGACCAACGGCTGCCCTCAGGATGCCGTCCTGATGGTGGCCGGCGCGTCAAACCAGTGGTTCCCGCTCACCCTCAGCGCCCTGGCACTTCCCAAGGGGCAGGGCGGAGACATCGACAAGCTCCTCGATGACCACTGGCCCGACCTGCGGTTCATCGAAGACAGAAGCCACTTCGACTTCATGGCGCGCATGCCCAAGTTCGGATTTCTCAAGGAATTCGACGCGGAAGCGGTCGTCGCGGCGATCGCGGCTCGCAAGCGGGGGACCGACGGGCCGGCTCCCTCCGCGCCCGACGTCCAGGCCGACCTCTTCGGCCCCGAATGGGACGCGCTCTCCGGCCCCGTCCCCCCGCCCAGTGACGACTTCGCGCTGAGGCAGGCCTCCGTACCAACCCCCCTGAGTGAACTCTTCTCCGACGTCCGCCAGGTCGAGCGGCTGCGCGAGGCACGCGCCCTGATCGGGTTCACCCGGCTCGACGCCCCCGACCCCGAATCGCCGGAGATCGCCACCCGCGTAGACCTGTCCCGCGGCACACAGACCTGGGTGCCGGCCGGCGAGGTACGCGGCGAGGGCATCTTTCTGCGCGTGCGGGACGACCTCATGGCCGAGTGGGTGGCACGCATGGAGAAGTCACCGCAGATGGAGGCCCACAGGGCGGCGTACGGCCGATTCCGCGCCAACCGGAAGTCGGACCGCAAGACGAGCGACTTCGACCCTTTCCACGGCTGGCCCGGGGCACGGTACATCGCCCTTCACACTCTCTCCCACCTGCTCATCCGCACCATCGCCTTGGAATGCGGCTACAACTCGGCCTCACTCGCCGAACGGATCTATGCGGGAGATGAACAGAATCCGAGAACGGGAATTCTCCTCTACACCGCCGTTCCGGACTCCGAGGGCACCCTCGGCGGCCTGGTTTCCCTCGCCGAAGAGCGTGAGTTCGACCGGATCACCCGCCGTGCCCTGACCGACGCCGGGCACTGCTCGGCCGACCCGCTCTGCTCCGAACGCCTGCCGCACGACCCGGGTGACTATCTCCACGGAGCCGCATGCCATGTCTGCCTCTTCGTATCCGAAACCACATGCGAGCGTGCCAATCGGTTCCTGGACCGTCGCTTCCTCGTCCCGCTTTCCGGTGACAAGGAACAGATACTGACCCCGGTCGGTCTGCTGCCGTGAGCCGGCATGAGTTCGAGGCCGCCGCCGAGGCCGCTGTTACGGCCCTCGGCCTCTCTCGTGCCAAGGACCTCGCCGGCCTGCTGGCACAACGACGCACCAGAGAACGGGTACTGACCGAACTGGCGACGCCGGGAGTCAGCGATGCCGTCGCGAGGCTGTACGACGCGATGGCGACGGAGTCGGTTCCTCTCGTCGAGGCGGGCGCCTACGTGCGGGGCTATGTCGCTGCGATGCTGCGTGCCCGGGACATGGTCCACGTCCGCACCGTGTGGAGCGGTCCCTCGACGCCGGCCGTACCCGTGCGGGCGACCGCCCAGGTGCTTGTCGAGGTCATCAATGAGGCTCATGACGAACTGCTGGCCATGACGTACGCGGCCCGACCATATCCAGCGCTGAGACGGGCTCTGACGGAGGCTGCGGCCAGGGGCGTGCAGACGCACGTCGTGGTGGAGACGTTGGCCGGCGCGCGCGGCCTCCTCTCGGGTCGGGAGCCGGCCGAGGCGTTCGCGTCCGTGCCCGGGCTGCGTCTTTGGCACTGGGCACGCGACTCGGCCGAGCACGTCCACTCACGCCAGCACGCCAAACTCGCGGTTGCCGACCGTCGCACGCTCTTCCTGGGCAGCGCGAACCTGACCGAGTCCGCAGCGCGGCGCAATATCGAGGCGGGGGTACTGGTGACTGGCGGCGAAGCACCACGGCGTGCAGCAGAGCACATCGTGGAGCTGCAACGCCTTGGCATATTCAAGCCTTTTCGACTTTGAACGGATAAGCACCGGTCGAAGTCCAGGGCGCTTGCGCTGCGGAGCTTGGCGAGGAGGACCTCGTGCAGCCGGGGCCACACCCCGGCCTCGGTCCACTCGGCCAGGCGGCGCCAGCAGGTCATGCCCGAGCCGAAGCCGAGTTCCTGCGGCAGGTGTTCCCAGGCGATCCCGGTGTGCAGCACGAACAGGATGCCCTGGAACACCAGCCGGTCCGGATGCCGCTTGCGTCCCGGATGCCGGGTCCGACGTTCGACCTTGGGCAACAGCGGCTCGATCACCGCCCACGACTCGTCATCGACTTCACACGGCTTCGGCCGAGCCACCCCGTACCCCCGGATCATCAGTCCCGGAGTGACCCAACCACCTCGAAGATCATTTCGTTAGGAGTTCTTACTGGTGAAAATGGGGGCCGGGGCATCTGCGGATGTGGCGGAGCGGGGGCCGTGCCTGGATGTCCAACCTGCTCCACGCGTCTGCGGTTCGAGTGTCACGTCTGCTGCGGGCACTGGCGGGCGCCACAGGCCGCGCTCCCGGGCGTTGGCGAGTGTCTGGCGGGAGCCGGAAGGGAAGGGTTCGGGGCCGCCTCCTGGTCCGCCGCCGGCGCACACGGTGGGGACGGGACGGTCGGTGGCGCCCCAGCCAAGGGCCTCGGCCATGGACACCCACCGAGCGCGGCCCGGCCCGAGCAACGACTCGGGCTCGGCGACCTGGGCGTGGGTGGGAGCGGGCGGTTCGGCAGTACGGACCCGGGAGGCGAGCAGGATCGCGCGCTTTCTCGCCTGCGGTACGCCGTAGTCGGCGGCGTTGAGGATGCCGGTCCATACGGAGAATCCCCACCGACGGAGGGTGGCCGCGTACTGGCGCCACAGCGGCAGAACGTCGGGGACCTCCTCCATGGCGACCCACTCCGGCTCGCCCACCGTGTTCAGGGCATGGAGGTAGGCGCATGGGCTCGGCGGCCAGCAGACTGCGCTCATCCCGGCAGGCAGCAAGCAGCTTCTCGCGGGTATCCCGCCCGGCGGCGAGGTCCGCGACCGCCTGGTGCACCAGCGGCTGGTCCACCAGGCCGAGGCGCTTCCAGAGCGGCCAGCCGTACGGCCATGGCGTCGTCGGTGAACTCATCATCGTCGTCAGCCCAGTTCAGGTGCGGGGTGCGTACACGGGTGAGGGCGAGGTTGCGGGCGCAGGCAGCGCCGACCGGGCGGGGCAGCAGTGCGGACGCGCGGGTCGTCCGCGAGCCGCGCGGGCAGGCGCCCGGGATCGGCGCCGTCGATGGCGATCACTGCCTGCCAGGGCACGGTCTGTCGCGTCAGGCTGGCGCGCATGGCGGTGAAGTAGCCAAGTCGGTCCTCGCGAAGGCGGATGGCGATGACGACTGTGATCGGGGGCGAGGCTGACGTGGGCAGGGACATCCTCCTGGAGGGCTGAAGGAGGGCTGCCATGAGCCGGGGTGTAACCGATGGCTGCCGTGGGCAGTCCCTCGGGCGAGCCGACAGGGGAGTCGGCCATCGTCGGAGGGGATCCCATGCGCCGTACGTTCCGTACACGGAGAATCCGCAGAGCTCTCGTCACGACTGGTTGCGCGGCGGCCCTGGCGTTCGGGTCCACGGCCGCCGTCGCCACGCCCGGCAGCGGGGTAACCGGCACGGTGCTCGCCAAGGGCACCTCCGCCGGGACCTTGAAGGTCAAGGCCGAGGGGCGTACGGATGTCATCGTCCGTACGATCACCATCGAACCGGGCGGCTCCACCGGTTGGCACTACCACCCTGGCCCGCTCATTGCCGTCGTCAAGTCCGGCACCCTGACCCGGACCCTCCACGACTGCTCGGTCGAGGCGACCCCGGCGGGCACGTCCTTCATCGAGCCCTCCGGCTCCCACCATGTGCATATCGGCCGCAATCTCGGCACCGAGCCGGTGGAGCTGTACGCCACCTATCTGGTGCCCGAGGGCAGCCCCCTGTCGGTGGACGCGGATGCTCCGGAATGTGCCGAGGAGTAGCCCGGTCGTGACTGGGAACCCCGGCTGACCTTCCTACTGTTGAATAGGGCCGCTAGTTCAGCTGGTCAGGTGCTCCCGTCCGCGTGCAGGAGGGCGGTGAGGATCGCCAGAGGGGTTGCCGCTGCCCAGGCCTGCGGTGCGCAGGAGTGAGGATAGGGCAGCGGCTTGGGGTGTTCCGCGCGCCCGTAGCCGGCCAATACCTCTGGCAGGCGGTTGTCGTGGTGCGCGGCCGCCTCCAGGAGGCTCAGGGCCAGCGTGCGTGCCTCGGGTGCCAGATCGCAGCGGGCTAGTCCGAGCAGAATGATGGCGTTGTCGTGCGGCCAGCATGTGCCGCGATGGTAGGAGAGCGGGTGGTAGCCGGGCTGCCCGGCGGCCAGAGTGCGGATGGCCCATCCGGAGAAGAAGTCGGGTTGCAGCAGTCGCCGTCCGACACGTTGTGCGTGGGAGCGATCGAGAATGCCTGACCACAGCAGGTGCCCGGCGTCGGACGCGAGCGAGTCGACCTGTCGCCCCTGCCCGTCCAGCGCAAGGGCGGGAAAGTCGGGTTCGGGCATCCAGAAGTCCCGGAGGAAGCGCGTACGCAGAGCGCTGGCGGCCGCGTCCAGTTCGCCGGCCCAGCCAGGGTCGTTCCAGACCTCGCGGGACAGCCTGGCGGTGCGGACCAGCGCGTCGTATGCGTATCCCTGAGCCTCGGCGACTGCGATCGGCCCCTCGGCTTGGGTGCCGTTGTGGAAGCAGATTGCCCCGGCGGAATCTTTCCAGTTCTGGTTGACCAGTCCGTTGGGGTCGGGCGTGTAGCGGAGGTAGCCGTCATGCTCCAGGCCGCCGTCCCGGAACATCCACGCAATGGCCGCACGTGCGTGTGCTTCGAGACGGGCGGCGAGGGAGCTGTCGCTGGTGGCCTGCGTGTAGCTGTCGAGGAGCACGAGGAAGAGCGGGGTCGCGTCCACGGATCCGTAGTAGCGGCCGTACGGTACTTGGCGGAAGTGGGCCAATTCGCCGTGGCGGATTTCGTGGACGATACGGCCCGGCTGTTCACCTCGGTCTGCGTCGTACCGTGTGCCCTGCGTTGCTGCGAGCGCCGCGAGTGTGTCTGCGGCGAGTTCCGGCCGGTACGGCAGTGCGAAGTGGGAGGTGAGGAGGGAGTCGCGGCCGAAAAGGGTGAGGAACCAAGGAACTCCGGCGCCGGGAACTCGCAGCTTCTCGCCGTCAGGACCGATGGTCGGTACCCGCAGCGTTGCCAGGTCGGCCAGACCGCGGGCGCATGCTGCGGCCAGTCCGGCGGGCGAGTCGTCAGGCATCGGGAGCTGCACCTCGCCGACGAAGGCCGCGGTGTCGGCCGCACCGGCCGACGCGGCTTCGGACGGCGTGACGAGCGGCTTCGGGGCGGGTGAGCCGTGCGGGTGTGCTGCAACGGTCAGCAGCAGTCCCGCCGTTCCGTGCCCGGGGAGGGACAGCTGCCACTCCAGTCGGTGGGCCGTGCCCTCCGCGCCGAGGGGCGCGACGGCGGCCGGTGCGGGGGCTGTGGTGACGGTCGTACGGGAGAGCCAGTCACCGCGTGCGTACCCGAAGGTGACTCCGTCGCTTTCGACACGGACAGTGCGACGGGCGCCGTCCTTGTTGTAATGCCGTCCGTCGGACCGGAGTTCGAACTGGTCGGCGAAGTCGGCGTCGACACACAGGTTCACGATCGCGGTGGTGTGGTCCGCTCGGTTGCTGACCAACCGGAGCCGCTCCGTCAGGACTCCGTCACCGAGTGTCTGCTCACGGAAGACCGTGTAGGCAGGAGGCTCGTCACGAGTACCCGGTGGGATCAGTACGCAGGCGGAGGGCTCGTCACCGCCGGGGGGTACGAGCACGGTGGGTGCCGCGCCGTCGACCGTCAGGGACCAGAGACTCAGATGCCGTGCGTCGCGCCGGAAAAGGCCGTCGGGAGACGTACCGCGGCGGCCTGTGATGCCTCCCTCGGTGCCGAGGACGGCGAAGGTGCCCGCGCGGACGAGGGTGATGTCCGCTGTACCGTTCACGTTCGCGCTCCGTTCGAGGGGTCGGTGGTGCGGCTGGAGTTTCCCGCGGACGGGGCAGACGCCAGCAGATCGAGGGTGAGGGCGGCCGTCCACCCGAAGTCGCGGGTACCGCGGGCCTGCGCGGTGAAGGGGTCCACGTACTCCGCGAAGTCGCAGGCCCCCGCAGCGGCGAGCATTGAGGTGCGAAGTCGGTCCGCCGCACTGACCTGTCCGTATTGGCGCAGGCCCCGTTCCAGCAGCCAGTTGGTGTTGAACCAGGCCGGCCCGCGCCAGTAGCGGGACGGGTCGAAGGCAGGCCGGGTGATGTCGTACGACGGGACCATCGGGATCTCGCCGAGCCGGAAACCTGGGCCCGTGGCCGTCCGGATCAGTGCGTCCACGAGGTCCTGCGGGAGCCCGGGCACGATGAGAGGGAGGAGTCCGGCGATGCTGCGTTCGGCGAGGAGACCGCCGCCCACCAGGTCGCGGCAGAGGAACATTCCGTCACCGGGCGACCAGAGTCGCTTCACCAGTTCCTCGGTCAGACGTGCGGCCCGGTGTTCGTGGGGCACGGGATCGGCCCCGATCTCGGCGGCGATGCGCGCGAGTGCGTGTTCGGAGAGGATCAGCAGCGCGTTGACACAGGGGTCCTCGACCGCGAAGGCGTGCCGGCTGCCTTTGTCCGCGTATCCGCTGTCGCGGTAGTCGGTGGCGAGGCGCACGTATCGGCCGTAGTCCAGATCGGTGGGGCGCTCCGCGGGCTGTCCGTGGTCGAGGTCGGCGCGCCGGTAGGAGCCCGTCGCGGCCGGTTCGACACGTTGCAGGGGACCGTCCCAGCACGGGCTGTTGTCCATGCCGGGTTCCCACGGATGCACCATGGCGGCGAGACCCCCGCCGCCCAGGTTGCGGGGGCCCGTGAGGTAGTCGTGCCAGGCCACCAGATGTCCGTACATGCGGGGCAGGAATCCGCGGCGGCGCGACGCTTCGGGGTCGGCCTGGTGGACGAGCCAGGCGGCGAGCGCGTGTACTGGGGGTTGCACTATCCCGGAGGTCTCGATACCTGCCGGAGCTCCCGCTGCCGCGCCGTCCCGAGAGGATCGCCAGAAATCAGGGCTCGGGAAATAGGCGTCGAGGGGGACCGCGGGATTGAAGACGATGTGCGGAATCCGTCCGTCGGCCCACTGGGCGCCGACCAGCGTCTCCAGCTCGCGCTGAGCACGCCGCACGGACAGATGCCGCAGGCCGATGGCGATGAAGGCCGAGTCCCAGCTCCACTGGTGGGGATACAGGCCACGGGACGGGACGGTGGAACCTCCCGTCCAGTTGGTGAACAGGACCCGTGCCGCGCCGCGTCGAAGAGTCAGGTCGTCGACGGCGGCGGGCACGGGGGTCTCGAGCAACAGCGTCACGCGCCGGACCTCCGAAGAAACGCGGGGATCGAACGGACGGCCTCGACAGGGTCGCCGGTCAGGCGGCACTCGGCGGCCAGATAGCCCTCGAAGCCGATGGTGTTCAGGGCGCCGAGCCAGGCCGGCCAGTCCAGGTGACCGGCCCCCGGCTGGAACCGGTTGGAATCGCTGACCTGGGCATGGCCGATGTACGGGGTGGCAGCGAGGATCGCAGCCGACGGATCGGCTTCCTCGATGTTCATGTGGTAGCTGTCTATACCGATACGGACCGAGTCCAGCCCGACCGTACGGATCAGGTCCGCGGCCTGCTCCAAGCGGTTGACCATGTGGTCCTCGTACCGGTTCAGCGGCTCCAGGTAGAGGGTGACGCCCTCCTTGCGCGCGTGTTCGCCCAGCTCCGTCAGGCCGGCGAGCAGCACGTCGCGGTCCTGCTCCTCGGTGCGCGGCGGTTCGAAGGGGGGCAGGCGACGCGAGAACATTCCGTACGAGGCCGGGGTCTGCACGCCCAGCGCACCGATCTCTGCCGCGACGCTCAGCTGTGACTTCATCTGCTCCAGCGCGTCCCGGCGCAGGGCATCGTCGAACGCTGCGAAGAAGTGCAGCATGTCGACACAGACGGTGGGCATGACGACACCGTCGGTGAGAGCTTGCTTCAGCTCGGGCAGGCGGTCACGGAAATGGAAGTCGCCCTTGGAGCGCAGTTCGATGGCGTCGTAGCCGGCGTCCTGGGCGAACGACCATTTCTCCTGGAGCGAGTTGCCGGGAAGCAGTTGTTCCTGGCAGGCGGTCTTGATCACGGGGTGCCTTTCGGCGCTGACGAGCAGCGCGCCGCAGTCGTGTGGTTCGTGTCGCGGGAGGGGGCCGGGCAGGCTCAGAACTCCAGCACGACCTGGAGCGCATCCGCGGGCCGCTCGTCCAGCAGGACGTAGGCATCGGCGGCGTCCTCCACCGGGACGGTGTGGCTGACCAGGGACTCCACGTCGACCTGGCCTTCCGCCACCAGGGACAGGAACGTCTGCTGGAGCCGCTCCACGGTCCAGCGTCCCGCGAGCTGCGGCGGGACACCGCCGATCTGGGAGCAGATCAGCTGTACGCGGTTGTGGTGGAACTCGTCGCCGAGTCGCAGCCCCGTCCCGTCGCCCTGGTAGAAGCCGGACGCGACGACCCGGCCACCGACGGTGACCGAGCGCAGAGCCTCGTGGAGCGCCGGGTACACGCCGCTTATCTCGATGGCGACATCGGCGCCGGCGCCGCCGGTGGCCTCACGGATGCGTTCGGCGACGCTGTCGGTGCGGGCGTTCAAGGTGTGCCGCGCTCCGTAGGCTCGGGCCGTCTCGAGCCGGTCGTCAAGGGCGTCGACTGCGGTGACCCGGGCACCGTTGAGCTGAGCAAGGCGCGTGGTGAGGAGGCCGATCACACCCTGACCGAATACGGCGATGTCCTCGCCGAGATGGATGTCGGCAGCCAGTACGGCGTTGTACGCGATGGCGCCGACCCGGGCGAAGGCCCCTGCCAGAGGTTCGAGCCCGGCGGGCAGTGTGTGTCCCACCATGCGCTCGGCCGGCACGATGCCCTCGCTGCGGTGACCCCAGATACCCCAGACCACATCGCCGGTCACCGGCATACCCGGCGTACCGGCGAGCTCGGGGGAGACCTCCGTGACCTCGCCGACCTCGGAGTAGCCCCAGCCCGCCACCGGATACTCGATGCCTGCTGCACCGTCGCGGAACAGCCGGGCCCCGGCGTCCCAGGTGCGTGTCAGATACGGGTTCGTGCCCCGGTAGGCGGTGAGCTCGGTTCCGGCGGAAATGCCGGAGTACCTGGTGCGTACTCGCAGGTGCCCGGGAGGAAGGGGCGAGCTCTCGTGCTCGGCGACTTCGACCTGACGAGGGCCGGTGAACTGGACGACGCGTTCCACGGAGGGCTCCGATGGTGCTGAGAGGGGGTGTTGCTCGCTGACTTACGTCGAAGATATCTCAGAGTTATGTCTTGTCAACAAACAAAAGTGATGCTGAGATGCACTTTGAAAGTGCATAAGTGGCGTGAGGAAACAGCATGGTGATGAAGACCCGACGGTCGAGGGCGACCGTGTTCGGGCTCGCCGCGACCCTTGCCGCAGGCCTGCTAGCAGGCTGCTCAGGCGTCTCAGGTGCCGATCAGGAATCCGACAACCGGATCACGGTGTGGTCGCAGGAGAACCTGCCGCCGCGGATGGCCGCGACGCAGAAGGTCGTCAGCCGGTTCGAGAAAGAGACAGGCGTAAAGGTCGATCTTGTCGGCGTCGACGAGGCCCAGCTGCCGCAGCTGATCATGTCCGCAGCCGCCGCCGGAAAGCTTCCGGATGTGATCGGCGCCGTGCCGATGGGCCAGGTCTGGCAGATGTACGGCAACGGACTGCTCAACACCGAAGTTGCGGACAAGATCGTCAAGGACCTGCACCCGGATACGTTCAACAGCAACGCGCTGTCGCTCACCGAGGATCACGGCACCCGTCTCGGCGTCCCCTCCGACGCCTGGCTCCAGTTCGTCGTCTACCGCAAGGACCTGTTCGCCAAGGCCGGACTCAAGGCGCCCGACAGCTATGCAAGCGCGCTGAAAGCCGCAGCCGCCCTGGACAGCAACGGCCGGTACGGCGTCTCCCTCGCCACCGATCCGTCGGACGTCTTCACCCAGCAGAGCTTCGAGGACCTGGCGCTGGCGAACGGCTGCCAGCTCGTGGACGGACAGGGCGAACCAGCCCTCGACTCACCGGCCTGCCGCGCGGCCTTCACCGCCTACGACGACCTGGCACGCAAACACGGAGCGCCAGGAACCCAGAGCGTGGACACCACCCGCGCCACCTACTTCTCCGGCAAGTCCGCCATGATGGTCTGGTCCTCCTTCCTCCTGGACGAGCTGGCAGGCCTGCGCTCCGACGCACTCCCGAGCTGCCGGGAATGCAAGAAGGACCCGAAGTTCCTCGCCCGCAACACCGGCGTCGTCACATCCCTGCAGGGCCCCGACGGCAAGGCACCCGCCCAGTTCGGCGAGATCACCTCATGGGCCGTCACCAAGACCGCCGAGACCGGACCCTCCGAGAAGTTCATCGAATACATGATGGGCAAGGGGTACACGGACTGGTTCGGCATGGCCCCCGAGGGCAAGATCCCGGTCCGCACCGGCACCCCCGACGCTCCCGGCTCCTTCCAGCGCGCGTGGCGCTCCAGTGTCATGGGCGTCGACCACCACGAATCCATGAAGAAGGCCTACCCGTCCGCGCTCCTCGACCAGCTTGTCACCGGTGTGAGCGACATGAAGCGATGGGGCCTCACTCAGGGGCAGGGCACCCTTGTCGGCGCCACCAACGGCGAACTGCCCCTTGCCAAAGCCATCGGTGCGATGACCGGCGGACAGCTCTCGCCCGCCGAGGCCGCCAAGGAGGCCAACGACGAAGTGGCCGCCCTTCAGAAATCCCTCCAGTAGCCGCAAGGCCGCTCCGTCATCGAGGTATCCGACCCATGAGCACAATTCAGAGCGCCGCGAAGAAGCGCCGCTACCGGCCACAGACCTCCAGCAGGCGGGAGAACCGCGCAGGCCTCGCCTTCGTCACCCCCACCTTCCTGGTCGTCCTGGTCGTCGTGATCCTGCCGATCCTGTGGACCATCCTGCTCGCCTTCCAGAACTCCAAGCTCGTCAACATTCAGGAGAACGGTCTCTTCGGCCGCTGGACCCTGGACAACTTCGAGCAAGTCTTCGGCTCGCCCGGCTTCTGGAGCAGCCTTGGCACCACACTGCTCTACACGATCGGAGCCACCGCAGGCTCCGTGATCCTCGGCCTCGTCGCAGC